>NZ_JADCQA010000030.1:0-3838 GCF_014947095.1 Stenotrophomonas sp. B2
ACGCGCGCGGTTATCTGTCCGCGGCGGTGCGCTACACCGACCTGCGCCACGACACCCGGCGCAGCATCGCCGGCATCGAGGGCCTGCAGGATCCGCTGCGTGCGAAGTACAGCAACGATGCGATCTCTGCGCGGGTGGAACATGCGTTCTCCTTCACCCGCGGCAAGGGCGTGGTGATCCAGCCGCTGCTGCCGGTGGTGGATTACGCGCGTACCTCCGCGACGCGGTTCAACGAAGGGCAGGGCGTGGCGGCGCTGGCCGGGCGTGGCGGCAGCCTGGAGAGCATCCAGGTCGGTGCGGGCCTGCAGCTGTTCAAGACCTTCGAGGGCAACAACGGCGAGCGCATCACCCCGCGGGCGCGGGTGGTGTGGCAGAAGGAGCTGGGCGATACGCAGGCCCGTTACAGCACCGGCTTTGCGGCGGCGCCGGATCTGGTGTTCGGCAGCAACAGCCAGACGGTGGGCGAACAGGTGCTGAGCTGGAACCTGGGTGTGACCAGCCGGGCCAGCGAGCGGCTGTCGGTGATGGTCGACTATGTGGGCGAGCGCCGCGACGGCCAGCTGCAGAATGGTGTGCAGCTGGGGCTGGGTTACCGGTTCTGAGTGGCCGGCGGCACCGGCGATGCCCGCATCGCCGGTGCCATCCCAGGACGCACGCTGCTGCGGTATGGTTCGGCATGGAATTCCACCCAGGCCCCTCCATGCAGATCGCAGTCTTCAGCGCCCGGCCCTATGATCGCCGCTTTCTTGACGAGGCCAATCAACGCGGCGCCGCAGAACAGGATTTCGCGTTCGTCTACTTCGATGCCGCGCTCGACCTGCATACCGCCACGCTGGCACAGGGCTGCGACGCCGTCTGCGTGTTCGTCAATGATCGTCTTGATGCCCCTGTACTGCAGGCCCTGCACGCGCAAGGTGTACGTGCCGTGCTGCTGCGGTGCGCCGGCTTCAACAACGTCGATCTCGCCGCTGCGACGTCGCTGGGCCTGTTCGTCGCGCGCGTGCCGGCCTACTCACCTGAGGCCGTCGCCGAGCATGCACTGGCCCTGGTGATGACCCTCAACCGGCAAACACATCGCGCCTACAACCGCGTGCGCGAAGGCAACTTCATGCTCGATGGCCTGCTTGGGCACACCCTGCATGGCCGCACCGTCGGCATCGTCGGCACCGGCAAGATCGGTGTGGCGACGGCGCGCATCTTCAAGGGCCTGGGCTGCACGGTGCTGGGCCATGATCCCTATCCATCGGCATCCTTCGCCGCGTTGGGAGAGAACGTGGCTCTGGCCGAGCTGTTGTCCCGCGCCGACATCGTGTCGCTGCACTGCCCATTGACGGCGGATACCCATCACCTGATCAACGATGCGTCGCTGGCGCAGATGAAGGCGGGTGCCATGCTGGTCAACACCTCGCGTGGCGGTCTGGTCGACACCCATGCGGTCATCCGCGCGCTGAAATCACGCCGGCTGGGCCACCTGGCCATTGATGTCTACGAGCAGGAAAGCGCGCTGTTCTTCCAGGATCTCTCCGGGGAAATCATCGACGATGAAGCGTTCCAGCGCCTGATGACCTTCCCCAACGTACTGGTGACCGGCCATCAGGGCTTCTTCACCGTGGAGGCCCTGCAGGAGATCTCGGCGATCACGCTGGGCAACCTGGCGGATTTCGCAGCCGGGCGGGCATGCGCGAACCGGGTGGAGGCTGGCTGACCGAGGGTGGATTGACCACCGGGCAGGGGAGCCCGTAAAATCCCGTGCTCGGCCGGAATAGCTCAGTTGGTAGAGCGGCGCATTCGTAATGCGTAGGTCGCAGGTTCGACTCCTGTTTCCGGCACCATGTTTGATGAAAAGCCCCGGCCCTGGTCGGGGCTTTTTTGTGTCTGGTGGCGCCGGGCAATGCCTGGCGGAATGCGAGGGCAGGTGGCGCGATTCGCCGCCCGACTGGGGGTGAGGGCGATCTTCGGCCGTTAGTGCTTCCTGTCGTCGGCCACAGGCGCGACGGATGGCACTGCGACGTCCAGTGGCCCTGCATCGGCAGGGGCGTTGGCGGGGCGGCACTCTCTCGAACACAGGTAACCCGCATGTCGAACTCGTCGATCTCCCCCCTCACTTCCCGGTCCAGGCTGAGCATGGCGATGTCGTTCGCTCTGATGGCGGGACTCTCCACGCTCGATGCGCAGGCAAGCACCTTCCATCTGAACGGCGACACGATCTACTACTCCGGCGGCGTCGAGAGCAGCGATCCCAGGACCTTGGAGCGCATTCTCAGCGCGGCGAACCGGCAGGGACGGACCATCCGCCAGATCGTCTTCCGCAATTCACCCGGTGGTGCTGCCAGCGGTGGCGTTGGCATGGGCGAGGTCATCCGCCGCAATGGCCTGGATACCGTGCTGGACGGTGGTTGCTACTCGGCGTGTGCCGATGCGTTCGTCGCCGGTGTCAATCGTCGGATCACCCGCTTCGCCCTGCCGGTGTATGACGGTTACGACATGACCGTGCTGGGGATCCATGGCGAAGCCCGGGACGGTGTTCCCACGCCGTACCCGGGCCAGGAGAAGTACATCCAGTACTACCGGGACATGTTTGGCGCCAGGGACTTTGCCGTCATTGAAGGCCGGATCACCCAGGCCCACTACGAACTGACGGAAAGCTCCGGCTTCCTGCGCTATTTCGATCCGGCCACGATGGCCATCGCGACCCGCTTCTGCCCGACGCGCGACACCAGCGAGGACGGTGGCTGCACGGCCTATCCGGACGTGACGCTGTTCAGCGACAGGGTGGCGACCTCGATGGACTATGCAACGACCAACGATGTCCTGGTCATCGATGGCAAGCGGGTGAGCGGAAACATCAATCCGGCATTCGATCCCGCGCAGTTCTCCTATGTGCGCGATGTGGACGTGGACAAGGTCGTCGGCGGCGATGCCTTTGGCGTGATCAAGCTCACCGCGGGCGCCCATTGGTCCGCGACGGAAGACAGCGGTGCGTCGATTCTGTGGGTGGACTCGGGGAGGCTGGACATCACAGCGCAGAGCAGCCTGCTTACCGGCAACAGCGTGATAGGACGCAACGGTGCCGTCGATGTGAGGGACGGCCTGCTGAAGGCCGGGAGCACGATCGTGGACGGTTCGCTGTCCCTCGCCTCGACCGGCGAACTGGACAACAGCGATACGCTGCTGGTCCGGCGTGGAGGTGAGGTGGCGATGGCCGGTGGTCGAATCTCCACGGCCGTCGTGACGCTGGATCCAGGGGCCGCACTGAAGGGGCATGGAACCATCGGCGCGACGGCCTATGTCGGGGACCCGGACTATCCCGACTTCCCCTGGAATGTTCCGCAGGTGGCGCGGGTGAGGGTGGCCGGTGGCGATCTTCATCCGCAGGGCGGCCCGTTGACGGTCAACGGCTATGTCAGCTTTGCCTATCCCAATGCCGGCCGGCTGCTGTTCGACATCACCCCGGAAACGCGCCAGGCGGGCCTTGTACTGGACGCATTCGAAGTCCATCGCTGCGACAGCCAGGGCAGCTACTACTATTGCGGAAACGGGGCGGCCACCACTGCGCCGGGCTTCCTGATCGGCGGCACGGTCGGCAAGCTCGCGCTGGATATCGCACCGGGCTACTACCGCCAGGATCTTTCGATCCCGCTGGTACAGGGACGTATCTATGGCAGCAAGGAAGGCAACGAGCTGACCACCGCGCTGTTGAACGACAGTGACAGCGAGTTCGATGCCAGCGTGCCGCAGCTGCAGGCCGGACAGGTCGCGTTCACCCGTGCCGAGCGGCAGGACGGCTCGGGCTACAGTGCCGATCTGACCAGTGCCGACACGGCACAGCGCAGGTTCC
>NZ_JADCQA010000031.1:0-1973 GCF_014947095.1 Stenotrophomonas sp. B2
ATGGCGGCCCCGCACATCACCGGCGCTCTCGGGCTGCTGTTTGAGCGCTTCCCCTACCTGGACAGCGCACAGGTCCGCGACGTGCTGCTGACCACCGCCCGCGATCTGGGCGATCCGGGCATCGATGAGATCTACGGCTGGGGCATGGTCGACCTGCGCAAGGCCATCGAAGGCTTCGGCTCGCTGCGCGTGGACACCGATGTGGTGATGAACCAGAAGGCCGGTGGCCTGAAGGTCTGGGAAGGCGAGGCCTGGGATGACTGGACCAACGACATCGGTGGCCCCGGCAAGCTGACCAAGTCCGGCATCGGCTGGCTGCGCCTGAGCGGCGACAACAGCTTCAACGGTGCGGTGGTGAACGAGGGCGTCCTGGAATTGAATGGCGCCAACACGCTCACCTCGGCAGTGGAGGTGAAGGGCGGCCAGTTCCTGCTCAACGGCTCGCTGGTCTCCACCGCTCTGAACACCACCGGCGGCGTCAGCACGGTCAGCGCCGGCGGCGTGCTGGACCACAGCAACCTGGTGGTCGATGGCGGCGTGGTCTCCTTCAACGGTACGCAGACCGGCGGTAATACCACCGTAGGCGCCAATGGCCTGCTGAAGGGTGTCGGCACCCTGGGCACCACCCGGGTCGACGGCATCATCGCGCCGGGCAATTCGATCGGCACGCTGACCGTCAACGGTGACTACGTGCAGGGCGCTACCGGTGTGTTCGCGTCTGAACTGGCGCCGGGAGGCCGCAGCGACCAGCTGCACGTCACCGGCACCGCCACGCTGGACGGCACGCTGGTCGCGCTGCCCGAACCGGGCGTGTACTACCTGGGTGAGCAGTTCAACATCCTGCGCGCCGACGGTGGCATCAACGGTCAGTTCGCCCGTACCGACTTCAGTGCATTCTCGCCGTTCCTGCAGTTCAGCCTGGCCTACAGCGCCAATGGTGCGCGCATCGACGTGGCCCGGGGTGCGCTGCTGGCCACCGCGGCCACCACGCGCAACCAGCGCGCCGTCGCTGGCGTAGCCGATGGCCTGGCGATCAACCAGGGCCTGCCCCGGCCGCTGACCCAGCTGTTCCCCGCCCAGGTCGGCGCCGCGCTGGACGGCCTGAGCGGCGAGCTGCATGCCGCCACGCCGCTGGTGCTGGTCGAGAGCAGCCGCTACGTGCGTGATGCAGCCTTGTCGCGGCGTGCGGGCAATGCGTCGCCGGGCAGCACCGGCGACGCGACCGGTGCGTGGGTACAGGCGATCGGCGGCAACGGCAAGCTCGATGGCGATGTCGAAACCGCGCGCACCGACGCCAACAGCAACGGCCTGCTGGTCGGTATCGACCGCGAGTTCGATGGCTGGCAGGCCGGCGTGCTGGCCGGCACCGGCCGTACCGACGTCAAGCAACGCGACCGCCGTGCCAAGTCGAAGATCGACAACACCCACGTCGGTGCCTACGCCAGCCACAGCTGGGGCGGCTTCGGTCTGCGCGGTGGCGTGGCCTGGAGCAAGCACGAGGCAGAGAGCACCCGCGAGCTGGCGTTCGCAGGATTCAGCGACACGCTCACCGGCCGTTATGACGCCCGTACTCGCCAGGCATTCCTCGAAGCCGGCTACCGTTTCGGCTCTGCTGAAGGCGGCCTGGAGCCCTACCTGCAGGTTGCCCGCGTCGAAGTGGACCTGAAGCGCATCAGCGAGCGGGGCGGCGCCGCCGCACTGCAGGGCGAAGTGGAAGACACCCGTACTACCGTGGCGACCGCCGGGCTGCGCTTCGACAAGGGTCTGAAGGCATCCTTCCAGCAGGACAGCTGGCTGCACCTGCGTGGCGCGGTGGGCTATCGCCGGGCCTCCGGCGACCGCAGCCAGGTGGCCAACCTCGCCTTCGCCAACGGTGGCGGCGCGTTCACCGTCAGCGCCGCGCCGATCGCCGACAGCGCTGTCGTGGCCGAGCTGGGGCTGTCCGCGTGGCTGACCCCGCGGCAGTCGCTGGA
>NZ_JADCQA010000032.1:0-1743 GCF_014947095.1 Stenotrophomonas sp. B2
GGCGCGACAGGTCGTTGTTGCCCGAGGCGATTTCGCCGGCGGCCAGGGTGATGCTGGAGGCGCTGGCCTGGATCTGGCCAACGATGCGGGTCAGCTGGGTGACGGTGGCATTGGCATCGTCACGCATGCGTGCGAACACGCCCTGGTAGTCGCCCTGCATGCGGGCGGTCAGGTCGCCTTCGGCGATGGCCGACAGCAGCTGTGACAGCTTGCCGAGGTTCTCATCGCTGACTGCCATCATCGCGTTGAGGTTTTCCAGCATGGCGCGGAAATCGTGATCGAAGTGCTGTGCGTCGCCACGGCGGCTGAAGTCACCGGCAGCGGCGGCGCCGGCCAGCTGCTTGATCTCGGCATTGATGCGGCCGAGGTTGTCCTTGACGGTATCGACGGCGTGGGTCATCGCCGCCTTCTCGCCCGGGTAGCGGGCGATATCACGGCTCAGATCGCCGATGGCGTATTGCTGGACGACATCGAGCACATCATGAAGGGTCTGCACGTGGCCCCCGACCAGCGCATTGGTCTCCTGCACCATCAGCCCATACTCGCCGGGGAATGCGCTGGCATCGATGCGGTAGCTGAGTTCACCGGCGTCGTGGCGACGTGCCATCTCACGTTGGCCGCCGATCACGGCGTGCAGCTGCCGCTGCATGGCGGACATCGCATCCAGCAGGCGGCCGGGCTCGTCATGCGGCTGCGGGCCGATATGGCTGTCCAGTCTGCCAGCGGCGATGCCTTCGGCCACGGCCGTAGCCTGCTTCAACGGTACCGCGATGCGGTTGCCGATCAGCCAGCTCAAGGCCAGCACGATCAGAACCACCACGCCACCGGAGATCGCCATGATCGTGGTGAACACCAGGGCCTGCTTCTGCACGTCGTCCGTGTAGACGCCACTGCTGATGACCCAGTTCCACGGCGCGAACAGCCCGGCATAGGCGATCTTGCCGACCGTGCCTTCGCTGCCGGGCTTGGCCCAGCGGTAGTCGACGAAGCCGCCCCCGGCCTTGGCTGCCTCGACCTGCTGGTAATAGATGCGCACCCCTTCATCGGTGCGGAAATCCTTCATGTCCTTGCCGACCAGGTCCTTGCGGAACGGGTGCATGAGTACCCGGTAGCCGGTGTCGTAGACGTTGTAGTAGTAGGTGTCGTTCTCGGCACGCATCCTCTCCAGCGCCTGCAGGGCGGCGGCCTTGGCTGCCTCTTCGCTGAGCTCGCCGGTACCGGCCAGGCGGTGGTAGTGCTGGACAATGCCGTAACTCAGTTCGACCTGGGTCTTCAGCGAGGTCTTGCGCGTTTCAGTCAGGTCGAGGTACTGCATGCGGGCGGCGATCACCGACAGCGCGACCACGCCCAGCGCGATGAGCAGCGTGAGCAGATTGAGCTTGCGCCGGACGGAGAGATTGCTGAAGTAGTGTTGCCAGCGATGCATGAGGTTCATCGAGCAGGACCAGTTTGAAGCAGGCGGGCGGCGCCGAGCCGGCCACGGCGGAATACACCATGACACCCCCGTTATCGGCCGCGGGCGCGCGGGATTGAGGTGGAGTGCCGGAACGCATTCAGGTTTCCTTGCAGCGGCGGCTGCGGCGCTGCCTGCGGCAGGCTTTTGAAGCAACAGCAACAGCAACGGCAACGGCAGGTCATGGCGATGGGTTGCTACGGTTTGGCCGGGTCGGGGTGGGCAGGCAGGACACGCCGTGAACCCATCCATGGGGGCTCGATGGCGCCATCCATGGCGCCAACGGTCCT
>NZ_JADCQA010000004.1:0-231957 GCF_014947095.1 Stenotrophomonas sp. B2
AGGTGGCCAACCTCGCCTTCGCCAACGGTGGCGGCGCGTTCACCGTCAGCGCCGCGCCGATCGCCGACAGCGCTGTCGTGGCCGAGCTGGGGCTGTCCGCGTGGCTGACCCCGCGGCAGTCGCTGGAACTGGGCTACAGCGGCCAGTTCGGCAGCGAGAGCCGTGACCACGGCGCTACGGCGCGCTGGTCCGTGCGCTTCTGATCCACGTTCAACTTACCTGCTGAAGAGCATTGGGGCGGCCTGGGGCCGCCCCTTTTTTCTCCGGAGAATGCAGCCCGCGCGATCAGGCTGCCTTCATCGCGTGCTTCCGCGCACGCATCACGTTGTGGCACTCCTGCACTTCCGGCAGCAGCTGGGTCACTTCCTGGCGTACCGCCGGCGGCAGGCCCTCATCCTTCAGCGCATCCTTGAAAGCAGCCAGCAGGCGGTCTTCCGATTCTTCCAGCTCGGCCACGTAGCCATAGTTGGTGTCGCCGAACGCTGCGCGCACCTTGCCGTAGAACTGCTGCATCGAGCCGACCAGGGTGCCGTGTTCGGCGGGCTTGCCACCGGTGGCCGCAACCGCGCCACTGAGCGCGGACACGATGCGGCCCTTGACGCCGGCAATGCGGGTGAACAGTGCCGCCAGCTCGGCGTCCTTCACCTTCGTGGCCGCCTCTTCGTAGAACGACTTGCCGTCGCGTGCGATCTCGATCAGGTCGTTGAGACGATGTTCGATGGTGGACTGGGTGCTCATGTTCTGCTCCTGAAGTTCAGATTCGTTGGGAACGGACAACGGTGTGCGTTGCCTGCATCACTACCTTGGACAAAGGGCTGTGGCCCCGGGGTGAGCGTCGTTTGATGCATGCATCACGTCGCTCAACGCGGCCTGACCGCCGCTACCAGGGCACGAAAAGGATGATCCCGGTAATCACCAGCACGGCGGCCAGCACTCCCAGCAGCACCTTCCCTTGTCGCCAGCTCGGCGTCGGTTTTCCTGGCGTGTTCATCGTGTTTTCTCCTGTCGATGCGGACGCTGGCAGCCTGATGCATACGCCAGCGTCGGCACGTGCACGCCATGTGCATCGCGCGTGCACATGTGAGGGCCCTGCATGGACCATGCCGGTGGACAGCGATATCGCGCTCACCGCATGTACGCCGGGCATCAACGCCGGGCCCACTACGGTCATCCTTCCTTCCCGACTGGAGCCGCACATGGCCATCAAGACTGCCGAAGACCTGTTCATCCACGAACTTTCGGACATCTACAGCGCCGAGAAGCAGCTGACCAAAGCCCTGCCCCGCCTTGCCCGTGCGGCCGAGAATCCGGATCTCGCCGCCGCCTTCGAAACCCATCTGGAGGAAACCCAGGGCCAGATCGAGCGGATCGACCAGGTGGTCGAGACGCTGGGCATCCGTCTCAAGCGCATCAAGTGTGCAGCGATGGAAGGGCTGGTGGAGGAAGGCAAGGACGTCATCGACAGCATCGACAAGGGACCGGTGCGTGATGCCGCACTGATCGGTGGCGCCCAGAAAGTCGAGCACTACGAGATTGCGTCGTACGGCACCATCGCCGCACTGGCCAAGCAGCTGGGCTACAAGGACGCGCTCCCCCTGCTGCTGGAAACACTGGCCGAAGAAAAGTCGACCGACGAGAAGTTGACCCTGCTGGCCAAGGGGGGTGGCAACGCCAAGGCAGCACAGCCCGCCTGAGTTCCACTGCCATACGCCGCCAGGAACGGCGGCGGCAACAGGAGATCCCGATGCATCCGGATATCATCGGCTGGATGGCGACCCTTGTGCTGGTCGCCACCTTGCTCAGGCAGATGGTCAAGCAGTGGCGTTCACCACATCCCGAGACACTGTCACGATGGTTGTTCGCAGGCCAGATGGTGGCCTCGGCGCTGTTCACCCTCTACAGCCTGATGCTGGGCAGCAGCGTCTTCGTGGTGACCAATCTGCTTCTGTTGGCGACGGCTCTGCTTGGGCAGGTCTTGGCGCGGCATCGCCAGAGGCAGGCCCCCCTCCCTCCCCCCTGTTGATCACCGCTGGCGGATACCGGCCGGCCCGGGATGGCCGAACAGGACCTGATCGCGGGGACAGAAAAAGCTGCGTCGCCGGGTTCTGCCCAGATACTGCTTGCTGACGGGGCCGCCACATCGCGGACAGCTGCGTTTGGCATGCACCTGCCAGTGCCTCTTGAGCTCGTGGCGACGCTTCCATTCCAGGAACTCGTAGCTGTAGGTCCTGGCTTCGCGGATCAGTGATCCCAGCCTGCGCGGCGGCAGGTCACCCACACGCGTGGCCGGGTGTACGCCGACCCGGAACAGCACTTCGTTCTTGATGATGTTGCCAACGCCGGCAAAAACGTTCTGGTCCAGCAGTGCGTCGCACACCAGGACGTCAGGCATCGCTTTCAGGCGGCGGCGCGCGAGCCGGGGGTCCCACGCATCACTCATCACATCGGTGCGCCAGTCGTAGGCTTCTTCCAACGGGCCGTCGATGAGTTTGACCGAGCAGGCATAGAGGTTCAGTTCGCCGGCATCGAACCTCAGCGATACGCGCGGAGGCGAAGGCTTGCGCTCATCGATACGCCAGCTGCCGAACAGCATCAGATGGATCCGCAAGGTATGCGTGCCGAACTCCAGCAGGAAGTGCTTCCCCCAACTGCGCACGGATCGCACGCGCTGCCCTGCAAGCATGGACAGGTCAATCCGGCTGTTGCCCCCGACATGTCGCAGTATCTGGCCGGTGAACATCGCGGCGGCCTCGCGCAGCAGCACGATGGAAGGGCCTTCAGGCATGGCCGTGTTCTCCGAGCAGTGCCTGCAATCGCAGTGCATTGCTGACCGCATGGCCCTGCGCCGTGTTGTCCAGGATCATCCAGGCGCAATGGCCGGCACGCGCGCGGTCCCTGAGCAGCCCGGCCAGCCGTGCCAGTGTGGTCTCGTCATAAGCGCTGCGATAGATATCCGGCTGGCCGTGCCATCGCCAATAGCTCCAGCCGCGGGCCCCGCCCGGCTCGCCCGCCTGCGCGACCCGCGCCGGGTCCGCCGCCACGCGCGCGATGTCATGGAGCGCCAGCAGCGCATCCACCTCGGCACTGAACCAGGAGGGATGTCGAGGCTCGCACGCCACCTGCCTGCGCGTGCGCCGACGCAGATCGTGCAGAAACGGTTCGACGTGCTGCGGCTCGTACGCCAGGCTGGGAGGCAACTGCAACAGCAGCGCACCCAACCGGCTGCCGAGTTCTTCCACCGCAGCCAGGAACGGGTCGAGCAGCGGGCCGGCACCGCGCAGCCGCTGCTCGTGCGAGATGGAACGCGGCATCTTCACCGTGAAGCGGAAATCGTCCGGAACGGAAGCGGCCCAGCGCAGATAGGTCTGCGGCAGGTGCGGGCGATAGAACGAGGAGTTGATCTCGACCAGGGAAAGGCGCGTGGCGTAGCGCTGCAGCAGACTGTCACCTCCACCGAAGCTGGAGCGATCCGCCGCCGACAGGGACCATCCTGCGCAACCGATGCGTATCCGCGTTCCGGCAGCGTGCTGCCCCACCCCAACGCTCATGACCCGTCCCCGCCAGAAGGCGCGGCCTGCATCATCGGTCCGCCCTGACCGGTTCGCAGCAGAGGCGCCGTCAACAGCTGCAGCCTGTCCAGCGCGCTGGTCGGGATTCCGCTGATGGCCGTGCTGCGCACGAACCCGGTCCAGTCGGACAGCGCCACCCTCCCGAGTTCCGTGTGCTCCACCTGCAGCAAGCCCATCCGCCAGTGCGAGAACTGGCGGCGACCGATGCGACCGCGGTTGAGCTCGACCACACTGTGATGGCTGCCGCTGTCGAGGATGCGCCGCCACGCGGCGTCCACGCCCTGCTGTGGCCCCTCCAGATACTGCAGGAAGCGATGGCCATCGAACAGAAGCACGCCGGTGATGTCCGCTGCTTCATTGAATGCCACCGCGTCGTTGACGAGACCGCGCAGGCGCTCCGCGCTCAATGAGGCAACGGCTTCGCTCGCATAGGCAATCGCACGCAGAGGCATGGGGGCACCGACGGTTGCAATAGGCTCTACCTTAGTCTTCGCCGCCGAAGGTCCAGTGACTTCGGCGTGGAGGCTGCGTTCAAGTGTAGGGTCGACTCTGCACTCGAGGAGATGGCACGAGGTATACGGCAGCCCAACACGGGAGACATTCCAGGGCCGACCAGAACCGGAACCCGGGCAACAGCAATCGCGGTTTCGCTTCGTTGCAGTGGTGCTCCAGCCCCTCGCCCTGCCCGTTGCCGCCGATGCGCGCTCAGGCCTGCAGCACGGATGAGGGAGCCGCAGGCGGCATCGTGTACGTGCGCGCGGCAGCGGCCGGCCGACCCTCCGCAGCGGACAGCACCTGCATGACCCGATGCTCGGCTCGACGCTGCGTGACCTCCACGCCCACCACGTAGACGAAGCGGCCATCGAACTTGGCCTGTGCGCCGTCGAGGCCGTCTGCCAACAGCAGTGCCCGCTTCAGCGACTTCATCCAGGCGCGGGAGGGCACCCTGTCAAGTTCGACGACGACTGCCATGCCACCGCAGGCGAGCGGCATGCTTTCCACGCGCAGCACCTGGGGCGCAGACAGGGATCCGGAAGCGTTCATTGGGCGACTCCTCGTGCGGGGACGGCGGCAGTATCCACAGTGATCGCCAAGGCATCGTCAACGTTGCCGGCCCATCCGTGCACGCTGCCTGCACGGCACGCGCGGCTTCGCGTCGACACCACATCATCTCCGCATCGCCTTGATGGCCTGCGGCGGACACTGTCGTTCCCACGGCTCTATAGACCTACCTCATGCCTCGCACGACCGGCCAGCCTCCCTGCAATCTGCTTCTGGTGGAGGACCAGTTCGATCTGGCGGCACTCATGGAACAGGCACTTGAGGACAGTGGCGACCACGTCACCCATGCCTACAGCGTGTTTGATGCCCTCGGCCTGCTGGACCGTCAACGGTTCGATGGCGCGGTACTGGATGTGGAACTGCGCGATGGCGTGGTGTTTCCGGTAGCCGACCGCCTGGCCGAACTGAAGATTCCCTACCTGTTCGTCTCCGCGGTGTACGACCAGCTGGTACCTGCACGCCACCGGCTTGCCCCCTTCGTCGCCAAGCCGTTCCACATCGAGGGCCTGCAACGCGCTGTCCGTCAGACGCTCTGCAGCGATACGGCGGCGGGAGGCCAGCGCCGTGGATGTTCGCTGCGCTGAACACCGTCGAGCCGCCCATCGTCGAGCGATCCATGGCATGGCTGCTGGAACGCGAGCAGCCCTGGTATGGGCGATGGCACCTACGACACGCTCTTCGCACTGATGAATCCAGCCTAGCGCAGGCACGGAATGCAATGGAGGCCGCCGCCGGCAGACGCCGGCGGTGGCTTCAGCGCGCGCTGCGCCGGCAGGCCGCCTGCACCAGCATCAACTGCGCGACCAGGATCAGCATCGCGCATCCCGACAGCAACCACGGGTCGATGTACCACTGCGCGTTGAAGCTGAAGCTGCCTGAGGAAATGCGCTTCCAGCCGTTGAAGTGCTGCATCGCCGCCACCACGAACGCGAAGCCTCCCGCGGAGAAGGAGAGCCAGGGCACGACGATGCCGCCGGGCCGCGCGAACAGGGTCAGCACCCCCAGCACGCCGATGACCGTGCGCTGCACACGGCAATAGGGACAGACGTAGGCCAGCCCGCTCCACTCCACCGACCACGCCAGCAGGCTCACCAGCACAGCCACGGCGCCTGCGATGTACAGGGTCTTCGCTGGAATCGTCATGCCGCCATCGTCTGCCATCCTGTGCCTCCTTCGTCGCCGGACCCGCGCAGGGTAGCGTGAAACGCGCCGTAGGACCCCACCCCGCAGCCCTGTGCGCGGAATGCTCTCAACGCGGGCTTCACCTGCTCTGGAGTCCGATCGGCCCATCTCCTGTGCCCTCGCGCACGGCCACCCTGCCTGTCTCCGCCTGAGGATATCGACGTGAACCACTCATCGCCTCCCCTTGCCATCCTCGTTGCACGCGTACTGCTGATGCTGCTGTTCCTGGTCTCCGGCCTTGGCAAACTCGGCAACCTGGCCGGCACACAGAGCTACATGGAGACGATGGGCGTGCCCGGCATCCTGCTGTGGCCGACCATCGCTTTCGAGATCGTTACCGGCCTGTGCATCCTGCTGGGCTTCCAGACCCGTCTGGTCGCCGCGGTCCTGGCCGGTTTCAGCCTGGTGACCGCCTTCATCTTCCATCACCAGTTCAACGATCCCACCCAGCAGATCATGTTCCTGAAGAACATGGGCATCGCCGGTGGCTTCATTCTGCTGGCCTGCACCGGCGCCGGCCGCTACAGCATCGATGGTCGCCGGCGTCGCGGATGAGGGCACGCTCGTCCATCTGAGGCTGACGGGGGTGGCAGCGTGTCGTTTTTCACCGCTCCCCCGCCTTCGCGATCTGCGCCGGCGCCCGACACCGCGCCGGTTGCGGCCCCCTGCCTTGCCTGCATCGGCGGGCCTGTGATTACGTGGTGCTCCAGATCGGCAACGCGCAAGGTCCTGCATGAGCGACACGGTGGATACCTTCTGCCCCTGGATCATCGGCCGTCCCTGCCTGCCGGTCGGCGAATGGGCGGACTGGTCACAGGTGCTGGTGGCAGTGGTGATCGGCTTCGCTGCCATCTATGTGCCCTGGCAGATGTCCCGCGCGCAGACCCAGCGCCGCATCACCACCTCGCTGACACTGTGCGGCATCACCCTCTTCCAGTTCCTGCAGGCGGCGAAGCTGGCCACGGATCGATCCGGCGACACACAGCTGTATCGCTACCACCGCACCTGCGGCATGGACATGCTCAACTCGCTGCGTCAGATTCCAACGCACGAGCTGATCGACTGGGATGTGATCCACGCACGTATCCATCTGGAGATGCGCTGCGTGCAGCTGATCGAGTACGCCGACAACTGGCATATCGAGCAGGAGGGCTTCGCGCGCCTGCCCGACAGTACGCTGGAGGAACTGGCGCACCGCATCGGCCTGCTCCATGCAAGCCTGGATGAGGTGCGCGGCCTGCTGTTGCGCAGGCGGATGTTCTGGCCATGGCTCTCGCGCCGGGTCGTTGCCTTCGAGCGGCTGCCGACAGCGCCCGGGCCGGTCAGCCGGAGCGCATCAGCGATCCGATAAGGGTGGCCGATGCAAGGCCTCCCCAGGACAACAGCGCCACCGCGATCAACAGCACCTTTCGATACATCGCCTGCGCCTCGTTCCGGTAGGGGGCATCGCGGCTGTACGGCCTGGCCAGACCGAACAGCTCGCCGGTGACCGTCAGCGCCCCCAACAGCAACAGGGCCAGCATGCAGAAGCCGAATACCGTGCCCACGTCGCCCACACGTGCGCCGTCGGTTGCGGCACCGGAATGACCGGCCAGGGCTTCGAAGAACGTCCCGACCCAGCCGGCCAGCAGCCCAGCCAGGATCGCGACGAGCGCCAGGTGGCTGAGAAGATGCACCCAGAAGCGGACCGGCAGTTTCATCGCGTGTTGTCCTTCATCCAGTCACCGGCTGCCTTGGTCATTGCCTCCACTCTCCGGGTTGCGCTGCCATCGGCCGCGAAGATGCCTATGGCGGCGCCGATCACCGTACACGGCTTGATGCCGATCGCGCCTGATACCACCGACATGGCCATGGTTGCCTTGAACGACGCCCCCTGGTCGGAGAAGGCGCTGGCCGCGTCCGCCACAACCCCCGCCGCCTTGGCCAGCGCAGGATTGCTCGCACCGGCACGCGTGGTATCGCTCTTGGCATCCTCGCACGCCTGCTTCTCCGCAGCCTCGGCTCTGGCCTTCTGCATCGCATCGAAATCCTGCTTGGCGGCCTTGATTCCGTCCACCGTCATGTAGCCTCCGGCGGCGCCTGAAATGCACAGCACAACAGATGCCACTGTAGGCTCAAGCCCCAGCGGATCGGTGCGTTGGATTGGGTTTGCGGCAGCATAGGCGTAGGTGTTGAGGCCGCCTGCCAGGCCGATCGGATCGCTCTGGACATAGCGTGCAATGGACGCATCGTAATCGCGGAACCCGTTGTACCAGAGTCCACTTTCGGCATCGTAGTACTGCCCCGGGAAGCCGATGTTGAGGCCTCCAATATCATCCTGCTGCACACTTCGACCGTAGGCATAGTTGTAGGCCTTCCAGACGGTCGCCTGCTGCGGGCTGCTGACGAAATCGGGACGGCCCAGGTGGTCGGTATGGACGAAGTTGAGCTGGCCATTGCGCGAAAGACCCACCAGCTCACCGTTGAACCACAGGTAGTTGGTCCAGGTGTTGTTGCTGAGCTCGGCCAGCATCTGGTTCTGGTCGCTGTAGAAGTATCGGCTGGTAGCGGTGGCATTGGCCTTGGCCACACGCTGCCCCTGCGCATTGATCAGGTAATCGGTGACCTGTCCCGCGATGTTGGCACGGCTCATCCGGTTGAACGCGTTGTATTCATACGTGCTGACCCGGCTGCCTGCCGTCTCGCTGATGCGATTGCCCAGCGCGTCATACTGGTACTGCCGTGTCCCATCCTGGTTGGCGTAGCCCAGCACCCGGTTGCTTGCCGGGTCGATGGTGTACTGCGTCAACTGGTTCCCGGCCTGGTAGCGGTCATGGTTGCCACCGGCATCATAGGAAAGCTGGTTGTCGATTCCGAACCGCCTCAACTGGGTCAGCCTGCTGAGCGCGTCGTAACCGATCGTCTGGGTCAGGTCGGGCACTGCGGCATCGATGATTGCAGTCATCTCGCCGTCCGCGCTGTACTGATAATCCCAGTAGCTCAACCGGGCGCTGTTGGGGCCCCACACCGACATCGCGGTCAGTCGGCCATCGGCATCATGATTGTAACCGCGGGCCAGTCCATTGCCGTACGCCAGCCAGCCCGACGCGCCGGTCGCTTTCCAGCTGGCCTGGGCGATGACCGCACGCGAAACGCCGTCGATCGTTGCGGTCATCGACGCCAGTCGTCCGCCGGCGCCGTACGCGTAGTTGACGCGGTCAGCGTTGGGATAGGTGATCTGGTTCGGGCGCCCAATGCCGTCGTAGAGAAATTCCGTGCTGTGATCGGTCTGCTGGCCGGCAACAGTGATGAAGTCCCGCCGGATCCACAACTGCCCGCTTGGAACGTAGGCGAAGTGGGTCGCGGTGTCGGGGCCGGAGAGGCCGCACAGCATGCCCTTGCCCCAGGCACACCAGTCGTAGCTGAAGTCCTGCCGCTGGCCATCACTCTGCATCGATGCCAGTCGACCCAGTCCGTCGTAACCCATCGCCACGGTGCTGCCGTCGCTGCGGGTGGTCGACACCCGCAGCCCGACCGCATCGTACTGATGTAACGTAATGCCCGTATCCGGGCTGGCCTGCTTCCACAAGTTACCCAGTCCGTCGTACTCGTAGGTCGTCACCAGCCCCCGCGGGTCGCTGACCCGCGCAACGCGGCCACCCGGATCGTAGGAGACGTGGGTGGTGCCATTGGCCGGGTCCACTGCCTGCACCATCTGCCCAAGCGCGTCGTAGCTGAGTTGCCTCACGCGGTTCTGCGAATCCGTGATCTGGACAAGGCGGCCTTCGGCGTCGTAGGCATACCGGATGTTCTGTCCATTATTGCCGCGCTCGCCAATGAGCCGTCCCAGTTCGTCGTAGTCGTAGTTGACGCTGAACGTCACAGCGTTCAATCCCATCAGGGTCAGAGTGATCACAGACATCAGCGGACTCCTTCCTTAGCGTCCAACCAAATGGGCGGCGTGACCCGCATCGGCTCTTGGCAGTTGGGACCATTTGGACCATTGGGGCAATGCCAGTCCCCGTTTTCCACCACGATGGTGACGTAGGGACGGGGGCCCCACGCTGTTCCGCTCGTAGCCATCTGCGCGACATAGGAATAGCCGCCGATGCCTACGCCGTCGTGATAGGGCGCGATATCGAAGCTGAAAGTGGCGATCCCCCCTGGCGGAACAGGTGCCGACAATCCATGTGATTGCGTCGGGAAATCATGGCCCCAGGCGAGATAGGTGTTGCCATCCCAGGTGACATTGCCGGTGTTGCGCACCTGCGCTGTGAGGGTCACCCGGTCGCCGTTGTAGATGTGATACGAACTGGAGTTGAAGGTGATGAATTCGGCACTGCGCACAATCGATGGAACCGTGAATGCGCCCGAGCGGTTGATGGTCAGGTTGGCCTGGCCGACCGGCGAGATGCCGTGGATGTAGATCGGCTTGCCGCCATGGTTCTGGCGCAGCGCAGCGTCCAGCGGCAGCTTGAACCAATAAGCCGTACCTCTCGCTTGGCAAGCGTTGGCAACGTTGCCATCAGTGGGAAGGTTGGCAGTGCCGGCGATCGCGAATGCGCCGCCGCCGGCGGAACCGCCGACGTAGGCATGCACATCGATGGAACTATCCACACCCACCGAGCAGGCCCAGCCTTCTACCGCGTAGTTGCCGTTGCCGTCATGAGTGACGCCACCGATGTCTCCCACCACAGTCGCCTGCGGTACCGCGAACACGCCCGAATTGGCGAGCGCACGATTGTGGGCGCCGCCCTGTGGCGACAGGCCGTACAGGGTGATCGTGCGTCCGCCCAGCTGCTGTCGCTGGGCCAGTGACACCGGCAGCTGGAAGCGGTAAGCGCTGCCGCCCGCCTGGCAGGCAGAGGCGACACCCGGTTCACTGGCCAGGTTGGCCTGCGCAGCGGCCAGGAACTGACCTTCCGCGTAGCCATGGACCTCGATGGAGGCGTTGGATCCAGTACTGCAGGCCCAGCCACGCAGGAACCAGTTCCAGTTGCCGTCGTGGGTCAGTTCGTCAATCACGCCGGTAACCGTGCTGCCCAGTGGGAAGTCGGTGTGTGCCACCTCCTTGCGTGTGATGTTCGAGGCGGCGTCATAGCTGTAGCGCGTCCATGCGTAGGTGCCGTCGCCCAAGGGAACCACCTCCGCCAGGCGGCGCCGTGCTGCGTCGTACTCGTAGCGCTCGATCACTCCATCGGGCCGGGTGGCGCTGGCCAGATTGCCCGTCGCGTCATAGCCGAAGGTCGTCGTGGCCCAGCTGTCGCCGAAGCTGTCGCGCTGGCTGACCACGCGGCCACGCGCGTCGTAGCTGTACTCGCGAACCTGACCATTGACCTGGATGATGCGGGCCGGTTGGCCAAGCCCGTTGTAACCACTGAACGCGATGCTGTGTCCCAGCGCGTTGGTCACGCTGACCAGGTCGCCATTGGCGTCATAGACCGAGGTGACGTCATCCTGCGCCAACGGGCCATCCACCTTCATGGAGGCCTTCAGCCCATTCGGGTGATACGTGTAGGTCAGCGTGGTCGTACGGCTCTGCCCCGGGGCACCATGACTGGAGAGGTTCTTCTCTGTCACCGATGCAACATTGCCGCGCGCGTCGTAGGTGTAGCTGGTCTCCTTGTCGTTGGCGACCGACACCTTGGTCCGGCGATTGCGTGCCGTGTCCCATTCAAAGGTCGTAGTCCGCTGCACGGCTGTACCTACCGCATCAACACGCTTCAGCAGATAGCCCTGGGGGCTGTAGTCGAAGTCGGTCAGGTTGTCGGCGAAATCGTGGACCAGATCAGGATAACCATTGGCGTCGTAGCTGCTCTCCTTGTAGCTGGCTGCGCAGCGCGGTGAGGCGGCGCCGGTCACCGACACCGGGCGACCATCTTCGTAGGCGTGGGTTGTCCTGCGACCCAGTGGATTGGTTTCGATCGCCTTGATCTTGACAGGGCGCGCCTTGCCTTCAGGTGTCGAGGACAGCTGGATGCTGCCGATTCCCGTGCCGGCGCCCGTGCCTGCCATGGGAACACTGCCACCCGGCAAAGAGCGCGGCTGATAGCACATCATCCCGTTGCGCGTGTCCTCGCACCAGCCCCGCTCTGCCTCCACGAAGATGCCACCCGGCCGTGCCGGCGCGGGTGGCGGCAGCACCTGTTCCGTGCTTTCCACCACGTAGCTGATGGTGTGGCGTTCGACGCCACCGGCATGCTCGGAGAGAACCGCACGGCGATTCTCGTCGTAGGCAAAGGTGGAATAGCGCACACCATTGAAGGACTTTCCGGTGAAGCCGCCGGGATACCGCGCGTCCTCATAGTGATAGGTTATGGTGGTGGCTGGCGCGCCTGGCAGCGTGGTCGATGCCAGACGCCCCCGCCCAGTCCCGAACACGTTGGGTGTATAGGCGTACTGGAAGATGTTTCCGGCCGGATCGGTCACCTGCGTGACTTGGCTGCCGCTCCAGGTGAACTTCACCTGGCGGCCGGAAGAGTGCGTGACCGTCTGCAGGTACTTGTTGCTGTAGACGAAGTTCCAGGCGATCCCCTGCTCGTTGCGAAGCTGGGTGATGTAGCCCTCTGCGTTGTAGTTCTCCGCACCATTCTCATCGTTGTGAAGCGTGAAACTGCCGTCCGCATTCTTGACGATGTAGGCAATGGGCTGTGCCTTGTCCTCGTTCCAGTGGCCGCTGGCGGGATCGCGCTGGAACTTGATCCGGCGACCGTCCGGCCGTTGGTTCCAGAGAGTGTTCTGGCCATCAGAGAACGCCAGCGAGTAATCGAAGTTGCTCAGCCAGTGATTGCCGAAAAGGCCGGTCGCACTCCAGTGATGGTTGTAGCTGCGTCGCAGGAACAAGCCCATCTCACTGGCACTTGCGAAGTCCAGCTCGTGCTCGACCTTGTTGCCGGTGTACAGGACGATCGGATTGCCGGTCGTTCCATCGCACTGCTTCTCGCGGTCGTCGGTCTCCTGCTCCTTGGCGGTCTGGTTGGGGGCTGCACCGCCACCACCACCGCCGAGGAAGTCCCAGCGTCCGCCTCCTCCCCCCATGTCGAACAGATGCCACGGGATGATCTCGTTCTGTATGCGCTTGGCGCGCACTTGAACTGTGTCGATATCGGTGGGCTTTTCCGCCGCTTTCACCGAAGGCGCGACAGCCACGCCGGCGCAGAGGGAAACAAGGGGAAGAAACAACAGTACGTTGGAACGGGACCTGCCTGTCACGCGGAGCTTCATGCTCTCTCCAATTCCTGTATGCGGGCTGTTCAGCTGGGACTTTGGTACCTGAATGAGACGACCTTCCGCCCGGAGCCTAACAGCTGATTCAGGTAGATGGAAGTTTTGTGAAACGGCGGCCCATAGACGCGTGCAGCCTGGCGCCCGATACGACCGCCAAGCCCGTTGATCACACGGTGGGGACCGTACCCCCATCGATCCGATACTCCGTCCCTGCGATCGACGCAGAGCGCGGGGAGGCCAGGAAAGCGATCAGGTCGGCCACCTCCTGTGGCTTGGCAGGTCGACCCACCGGAATCCCGCCCAGCCAATCCATCACGATCTTCCTGCCACCTTCGTAATCCGTTCCGGCCTCTGCGGCCATCCTCGCCGCGAACGCCACGGACGCCTCGGTCTCGATCCAGCCCGGCGCAACGCTCAGTACGCGCACTCCCTTGGGTGTCACCTCTCTGGCAAGCGACTTGCTGTACGTGGTGAGAGCGCCCTTTGCCGCAGCGTACGCAGTGGTGGACTCCGGCAGCGGCAGCACGCGCTGGATGGAGCTGACATGGATCACCACGCCCGACCCCTGGTGCAGCATCGCAGGCAGCAGTGCACGGTCCAGGCGCACCGCGGACATGAGATTCAGGTTCAGCTCGGCGAACCAGTGCGCATCGCTAATGGCAGCGAAGCCACCACCGGGCGTGTTCGAGCCTCCGAGCACATTGATCACGATGTCCACACCTCCCCACTGCCGGAGGACGGCCTGCGCAAGGTGATCCGTGCCTTCCGCGGTCGACAGGTCGGCAGCGACGTAGGTGACGCCCTCGCGCGTCTGGGTGGGAACAGTACGCGCGGACGTCGTCACGCGCGCTCCGGCCTCCGTCAGGGTTTTCACAACGGCAGCCCCCAGTCCCAGCGTTCCTCCTGTGACCACTGCCCTCAGGTCCTTCAGTTGAAGGTCGAAGTTCATGCCGTGATCTCCAGCGATGCGATCCGGCCACGCTCCAGTCCAAAGCGGTACGTCAGAACCGTCGGGCTGCCGGGAAAGTCACCGGTGACGTCGGCCTGCACCCTGTGGATGTCGTCCTGCCGCTCGATGACAAACGGCACACTCGTCGCGTGGTACCGGGCCGTTGCCTCGGCCATGAACGCCTTGATGGCATCGATGCCCACGTAGGTATGTCCGTCGTCCTTCATCACCGCGTGTGCCGTGAAGCACTGCGTCAAGGCGTCCGGGTTCTGCTCTGCCGCGAAGTACGCCGCAATGGGCTCGGGAAGGGTCAAGGCGCTCACGTTTCTGTCTCCTCGGGTGGATGGCCCGTAGGATGCTCACCCAGGCTAATTTATTGAATATCCTAGAATCCGGATGGGCTCTTTAGAAACGAGTACATAATGCGCGGATCCGACTTTGCTGAACTCAGGGCCTTTGTTGCCGTCGTGGAGCGTCAGAGTTTTGCGCGAGCCGCAGAGCATCTTGGCCTGTCGCCTTCGGCGCTGAGCCAGACGATCCGCCAGCTCGAAGGTCGCATCGGCGCCCGCCTTCTGAATCGAACCACGCGCAGCGTCGCACCCTCGGCAACGGGCGAACTGCTCTACAGGCGCATCGCCCCGCTGTTCCGGGAGATGGCTGCTGCAGTGGCAGATGCCGGTGAGGCGACGGGGCGGATGAGCGGCACGCTTCGCATCAACACGCTGGGCATCGCGGCAAGGACGGTCATCGCCCCACGGCTTGCGCGCTTCCATCGCGCGCATCCTGATGTCGTGCTCGACATCGTGGTCGACGATGCGCTGGCCGATATCGTCCGGGGCCGCTTTGATGCAGGCATCCGCGTCGGCGGCCAGCTCGAAAAGGACATGGTGGCCGTCCGTCTTACTCCCGACATGAAGATGATGGCGGTGGCATCCCCCGACTACCTCTCACGTCGAGGCACCCCCACCTCGCCGGCCGAGCTGCACGAGCACGCGTGCATCAACTGGCGACTCGAGATGGATGGCAGGCACTATCGCTGGGAGTTCGAGAAGCAGGGGCATCGGCTCGATCTAGCCGTCGATGGCCCTGTCATCACCAATCACGCTGACGTCGGCATTGCTGCTGCGCTGGGTGGGCTCGGCATTGCCTATCACTTCGAGCAGGACGGCGTAGGCGAACTGCTGGCCCAGGGGCGGCTGGTCCGGGTCCTGTCGGACTGGTCGATCTCGCGCCCCGGGCTGTTCCTCTACTACCCGAGCCGGCAGCATCGACCCGCCCTGCTGGGCGCCTTCATCGACTGCCTTCTGGATCAAGGGCCATTCGAAGAAGGGAAGCAGACGGAGGTGCGGTTGCGCTGAGGATGGGGTGGGTCCACCCGCAAACGAACTGAAACAGTTCTGGATATCCGATCCACGTCGAGGCGACGGTCCGCTTCGCGCTGCAGGATCGGCCATGACGGGATCCGGCCGCCGCGCACGATGACGCACGCCCGGCGGCCTTCGCTTCAGGCCTTCGATGACGCCGGGGATTTCCGGCGACGCGCCTTGGGCACCATCTTCGTCGGTGGCGGGAGGCGTTCCACCTTGCCGGGGCGCACCGCATTTTCGTCGCCATGCAGCGTCAGCAGCGACTCCATGAGATGCTCGTCGCTGCTGGAGCAGACCCCAAGCAGCACCACCTCGTCACAGCCCTCGGCCGCGATGTAGGCGTGGCCCATGTTGGAATCGATGTAGACCGACTGCCCGGCCTCGAGCACGACCGGATCGTAGAATTCGGTATGCACTTCCATGCGGCCTTCGAGTACGTGGATGTACTCCTCGCCGGAGTGGTGTACCAGGGCACCGAATTCCTCGATGGTTTTCGCCCGCACACGGGTCAGTACCGGGATCATGCGCTTGCGGCGCAGCTCCGGGCAGAGATAGAAATAGTCATAGTTTGGCGTGGTGACCCGGATCGCGTCCTCAATGCGGCCGATGCTGCGGCGCGCGGTCACCGACGGCTCTACGGCATCGGCATCCTCGGCGAACAGCTCGGACATCCGCAATTGCAGCCGCTGCGCGAGCTGCAGGAGCTTGTCATAGCTGAGGGTCAGGCGATCGTGCTCGACCTTGGACAAGGTGGACAGCGGAATGCCGGAGTGTTCGCTCATCTGCTTGAGCGTCCAACCCTTGCGAGCGCGCAGCGACCGCAGCAGTCCGCCAATGGTGGGGTGTTGTGACGTCATTCTTGCGGTATCTCCTGGAACACCAGTACTTCTGCTGGAACCTCCCAGCCCGGGTCATGATCACCCTCGGGGATGTCCTTTGGAAAGAGCAGTTCCCTGCCCAGGCACCCTGGCCCGGGACTTTCGGCACGGGTTGACAATTCTCTGATTAGGATCATTATCGCCAAATCAGGATATATCCGCCACCGTGCGACGTGCCAGACGCACAGGAGGCCGTCCAGTCGCTTCAGTTCGGAGACCGTTCGATGCGTAAGATCCCTGTCCTCCTGTGCAGCGCGGTGCTGACCATGGTCGCTGCGCTGCCGCTGCAGGCCCAGCAGGCCATCGCTCCGCCCGTATCGGTGCCGCCGACAACGGCGCCCGTACCCACCGCGCCCTCCTTGCTGCCGGCCGCAGAGAACACGCCTTCCGCGCCGTCAGCAGGCGCGCCGGTCCTGACCCGCGAAGACGCCGAGGCCTGGCTGGACGGCATCATGCCCTATGCACTGGCCAACGGCGACATCGCCGGCGCCGTCGTGGTGGTGGTGAAGGATGGGCGGATCCTGGTGCAGAAAGGCTACGGATACGCCGACCTGGAGAAGCGCGCACCGGTTGATCCGGAAAACACGCTGTTCCGCCCCGGCTCTGTCTCCAAGCTGTTCACCTGGACGGCGGTGATGCAACTGGTCAGCCAGGGCAAGCTGGACCTGGACGCCGACATCAACACCTATCTTGATTTCAAGATACCGCAGCGTGACGGCAAGCCCATCACGCTGCGGCACGTGATGACCCATACCACCGGAATGGAAGAGCAGATCCGCGGGCTGATCACCTCCCGCCTGGACGAGGTGGTACCGCTCGGTGATGCACTCAAGAACTGGACACCCGAGCGCATCTACGCACCGGGCACCACACCGGCCTATTCGAACTACGCCACGGCACTGGCCGGCTACATCGTCGAGCGCGCCTCGGGCCAGCCGTTCTACGACTACATCGACGCGCAGATCTTCAAACCACTGGGCATGAAACACTCCAGCTTCCGCCAGCCATTGCCGGCAACGCTGCTGTCCGGCATGTCCAAGGGATATGAGCGCGCATCGTCCGGCGAGGCCAAGGAGTATGAATTCATCAGCCTGGCGCCCGCCGGCAGCCTGGCCGCCACGGGATCGGACATGGGCCGTTTCATGATCGCCCACCTGCAGGACGGTGCCTTTGGTGATGCGCGCATCCTCGATGCCGCCACTGCACAGCAGATGCACTCCACCGGTCAGGCGTCGATCGGACCGCTGAACCGGATGATGCTGGGTTTCTACGAGACCTCGGTCAATGGCCACCGTGCCATTTCGCATGGTGGCGATACCCAGTGGTTCCATAGCGACCTGCAGCTGTTCCTGGACGATGGCATCGGCCTGTTCGTATCGATGAACAGCGCCGGGCGCGACGGGGCAACCGGGCACATCCGCACTGCGCTGTCGCGCGGTTTCGCCGACCGTTACCTGCCCGGCAAGCCGGCCGCACCACAGGGCGTGTCGAAGGAGGAGGCCCTCCTGCACGCTTCACAGATGGCAGGCACGTACGTAAGCAGCCGCCGTGCGGACAGCAGCTTCGTGTCGCTTTCCAATCTTCTGGGACCAGTCAAGGTCATCGCCAACGACGATGGATCCCTTACCGTGAGCGCGGCGATCGGCTACGGTGGCGCGCCGAAGAAGTGGCGCGAGATCGCACCATACGTCTGGCAGGACACCACCAGCACCGATCGCCTGGCGGCAGACGTGGTGGAAGGAAAGGTCACGCGCTTCACCCTGGAACCGTACGCACCGATCATGGTTTTCCAGCGCCTGTCGAGCTGGCACGCCGCCTACCTGCCGCTGCTGATCGCCAGCCTGATCGTCGTGCTGCTGACCGTGGTCGCCTGGCCGGTGTCGGCACTGGTCCGTCGTTACTATGGCGTGCCCTACCGGCTGAGCGGCGTGGACGCACGCGCCCATCGCCTGGTGCGGATCGGTGCGCTGCTCTCGCTGCTGGCCACCAGCGCCGCGCTGGCGCTCGTGGCGAGCATGCTGAGCGCCCTGGAAATGACCTCGCCAAGAAGCGACGTCATGATCAATGCGATGCGCCTGTTCGCCACCGTTGCCCTGCCCGTCGGCGCAGCGTTCGCGGTCTGGAATGCCTGGCATGTCCTGCGCAGTCAGCGCAGATGGTTGGCCAAGCTGTGGGCCGTGCTGCTGGCACTGGCCTGCCTGTTCCTGCTCTGGCTCGGCTTCGCGCCGCAGGTCCTCGGTTGCGGCGCGAACGCCTGAGCCCCCCGGCCGGCGGGGCCGCCGCCGCCCGCCCCCCCCCCTCCTTCCTTCTGCACGAGGCAGTGGTGGCCCTTCGACTTGAGCTGCACAACGAACCGTTGCCGATGTCGGCACCGTTCCGCATCGCCGGACATGTCTTCGAGGCAATGCCGGCCACCGTGGCGACCCTGTACGACGCGGACTTCATCGGCCGCGGCGAGGCTGCCGGCGTCTACTACAACGACGACCAGCCGGACACGATGAAAGCCACGCTGGAAGCACTGCGTCCACGCATCGAAGCCGGCATCGACCGCGATGCGCTGCGCCAGCTGCTGCCCGCAGGTGGCGCGCGCAATGCATTGGATGCCGCGCTGTGGGAACTGGAGGCACAGCGCAGCGGGCTGCCGGTATGGCAGCTGGCCGGCCTGGATGGTGTGCGCCCGCTGTTGACGACCTTCACGGTGGGCGCTGATACACCGGAGGTCATGGCCGAGCGCGCAGCCGCCTATGCGCAGGCACGCGCGCTGAAACTCAAACTGACAGGCGACCCCGAACTGGACACAGCTCGCGTGCGCGCCGTACGCGCACGCTGTCCGACGCCGTGGATCGGGGTCGACGCCAACCAGGGCTACACCGCGGCCACGCTGCCGTTGCTGCTGCCGGCACTGGTCCAGGCGCACATCTCGCTGCTGGAACAGCCCTGTCGGCGCGGGCACGAATCCGACCTGGACGGCATCGAACGCCCACTGCCCTTCGCCGCCGATGAAAGCATCCTTGACCTGGCCGAACTGGAAGCGTTGCACCATCGTTTCAACGTCATCAACATCAAACTCGACAAATGTGGCGGGCTGACCGAAGGCCTGATGATGGCCCGTCGCGCGCGTGAGCTGGGCAAGCAGGTGATGGTCGGGAACATGTGCGGGACCAGCCTCGCGGCGGCACCGGCCTTCGTGCTCGGGCAGTTCTGCGACATCGTCGATCTGGACGGCCCCACCTTCCTGGTGAAGGATCGCACGCCTTCGGTACGTTACGTGGATGGTTTCATCGATTGCGGCGACGAGGTATGGGGGCCGCGGACCCACCCATGAGCATGCCGGCCGATCTCCATGGCAAGACCTGGTTCGGCCAGCCGCGCGGACTGACGATCCTGTTCCTGACCAACATGTGGGAGCTGTTCTCCTACTATGGCATGCGCACGATGCTGGTCTATTACATGACCAAGCAGCTGCTCTTCGCACAGGAAAAAGCATCTTTCGTCTACGGCCTGTACACGGCGATGGCGTACTTCACGCCGATCATCGGCGGGATCATCGCTGATCGTCATCTCGGCAAGCGCAACGCGGTCATCCTGGGCGGCAGCATCATGGCCTTCGGCCATTTCCTGATGGCGTTCGATTCAATGTTCTACCCCGCGCTGGCGACGATCGCGCTGGGTAATGGCCTGTTCCTGCCCAGTCTACCCAGCCAGATCAACGACCTGTACGCCAGCGACGATCCCCGCCGTGGGCGGGCCTACAACGTCTATTATGTCGGCCTCAACATCGGTGGCCTGCTGGCCCCGCTGGTGTGCGGCACCCTGGGCGAACTGTACGGTTGGCATTATGGCTTCGGCGCCGCCGGCATCGGCATGTTCATCGGGCTGCTGATCTACGTGGCCGGTCGCCGTTACCTGCCACCGGAGCCCCCCCGCCGCACGCGGGTGATCACCGATGCCGGGCCCACCCGCAGCGACCCGCGGATCTGGTGGTTGCTGCTGGGCGTTGGACTGGCCGCGACGATTTTCCGTGGCGCCTACGAGCAGATCGGCAACACGCTGCCGTTGTGGATCGACAGCCGCGTTGACCGTGTGGTCGGAGGCTTCCTGGTACCGATGACGTGGTTCCAGTCGCTCAATCCGCTGCTGGTGATCGCGATCACCCCCGTACTGCTGGCCCAGTGGCGACGTCGTGCAGACCAGGGCCGTGAATCCTCCCCGGCCCGTCGCATGGCCATCGGTGCCTTGATCGTCGCCGTCGCCTACGTGCTGCTTGCCGGGCTCGCTGCGGGTGCCGGCCAGATGCTGGTCAACGGACTCTGGCTGGTGGCCTTCTTCATGATCCTGACGCTGGGTGAGCTGTACATCCTGCCGACCGGGCTGGGGCTGTTCGCCCGGCTCGCGCCACCGCGCCTGGGCGCGACCACCGTTGCCTCCTGGTTCCTCGCCGTCTTCAGCGGCAGCCTGCTGGCGGGACTGGTGGGCACGCTGTGGTCGAGGACCAGCCACGCCGGCTTCTTCCTGCTGCTTGCCGGGCTGGCCGCGGTTGCCGCGCTGATCCTGTGGCGGCTGGATCGGCCGATACGTTCGTTGTCATCATGATGGAGAAAGCACCATGCCGCGATTCACGCCGACCCTGCTCGCCTTCACCCTCGCCCTCGCCGCCTGTACCACGGCCCGCAGCGCCGATGCGCTCCCGCGCTACGACCTGGTAATCCGCAACGGCGTGGTCTACGACGGCAGCGGCAGTTCGCCCCAGCGCGTGGACGTGGCAGTGCGGGATGGTCGCATCGTGGAGCTGTTGCCCGCCGGCAAGGCGGCGCTCGCCGGGAAGGAGATCGACGCCGGCGGCAAGGCAGTCGCCCCGGGTTTCATCAACGTGCTGAGCTGGGCGACGGAGTCGCTCATCGTTGATGGACGCGGTGTCAGTGATACCAAGCAGGGGGTGACGCTGGAGATCTTCGGCGAAGGCTGGTCGATGGGACCGGTCAACGAACGCATGAAGGCCGATGCCCTCAAGCAGCAGGCCGATATCCGATACGACATCCCCTGGACCACCCTCGGTGGCTACCTGGAACATCTGCAGCAGCGGGGCGTCACACCCAATGTCGCGTCGTTCATCGGCACTGCGACGGTCCGCATCCATGAGCTCGGCGAGGACGACGTCAAGCCAACCCCCGAGCAGCTTTCCCGCATGCAGGACGTGGTTCGCCAGGCGATGCGCGAAGGAGCGCTGGGCGTAGGCAGTTCGTTGATCTACCCGCCGGGCAGGTTCGCCGAAACCGACGAACTGATCGCGCTGGCCAAGGCCGCTGCCGAATCCGGTGGCGGATACATCTCCCATATGCGCAGCGAAGCCGATCGCCTGCTCGAAGGCATCGATGAGGTCGTGGCCATCGCACGTGCAACCGGCCAGCATGCCGAGATCTACCACCTGAAGGCAGCCGGCGAGAAGAACTGGCCGAAGATGCAGCAGGCGATCGATCGCATCGAGGCAGCGCGCAAGGAAGGACTCAAGCTGAGTGCGGACATGTACGTCTACACCGCAGGCGGGACATGGCTTGCGGCGAGCATGCCACCGTGGCTGCAGGCCGGTGGCCACGACGCGATGATCCGGCGGCTCAAGGATCCCGCCACGCGCGCGCGGCTGATCGCCGAAATGCGCGATCCGAACGTGCCCTGGGAAAACCTGCGCATGCTCGCCGCATCGGATGCACGATTGGTTCCAATCGAATTCAAGAGCGAAGCACTGAAGCCCCTGGCCGGAAAGTCACTGGCAGCGATCGCGCGTGAACGCGGGACATCCGTTGAAGAAACAGCGATGGACCTGATCGTCGAGGACGACCACCGCATCGGCACCGCCTACTTCCTGATGAGCGAGGACAACATCGAGCTGGGGTTGAAGCAGCCGTGGGTGAGCCTGGGTTCGGATGCCGAGTCCGCCGCGCCGGAAGGTGTTTTCCTGAAATCCAGCACGCATCCGCGCGCCTACGGCAACGTGGCGCGTTTCCTCGGCCACTACGTCCGCGACCGCAAGCTGATGCCGCTGGAAGAGGGCATCCACCGACTTACCGGCCTGCCGGCCAGCAACTGGAAGCTGACTGATCGGGGTTGCCTGCGCGCGGGCTGTCATGCCGACATCGTGATCTTCGATCCCGGCACCATCACCGATCACGCGACCTACGAAAAACCCCAGCAGTACGCGACCGGCGTCAGCGATGTCTTCGTCAACGGCGTACAGGTGCTGCGCGAAGGCGAGCATACCGGCGCCACGCCGGGCCAGGTGGTCCGAGGGCCGGGCTGGACGCCAGCCACGCGCTGACCGCTTCACACATGATTTTTCCGAATGTATTGACAATTCTCTGATTAGGATCATTATCCCGGATCAGGACAGATCGCGTGCGAAGGGCGACACGTCGACGCCAGACCATCACTGATTCAACCTTGCCCGGGAGAGCAGGCATGATCCAGTTCCAGTCCGCACGGCCGTGGTACCGCACCCACCTTTCCCTTTCGATCGCTGGCGCGCTGGCCTGTTGCAGTGCTTCGGCACTCGCACAGGACGGCACGAACGCGGCGAACGCAGGTGCCCAGCGCACCGATGCCCAGCAGCTCGATACCGTGGTGGTCACTGCCAACAAGCGCGAAGAGAATGTGCGTGAAGTGGGCGCCTCGATCAGCGTGATCGGTGAACGCCAGTTGGAAAACACCGGCGCGGTCTCGCTGTCAGACTATGCCGCCTATATTCCCGGCCTGCAGGTGCAGAACGACGGCACCCCTGGCCTGACCCGCGTGTCCCTGCGCGGCATCTCCGCGCTGTCGTCCGGCGCGACGGTGGCCACCTACATCGACGACGTGCCCGTCGGCTCCAGCGGGATCTACCAGGGCGCCAGTGCGCTGATGCTCGACCTGATGCCCTACGACATCAGCCGCGTCGAAGTACTGCGCGGTCCGCAGGGCACCCTGTACGGCGCAGGCGCCATTGGTGGCCTGCTGAAGTACGTGACCCGCGCGCCGGAAGTAGTGGGTGAAGAAACCCGTGTGGGTTTCGGCCTGCGCTCCGTGCAGGGCGGCGGCCAAGCCTGGAACGCGCGCCTGGGCGCCAGCCTGCCGCTGAAGGACGAGCGGCTCGGCCTGCGCATGAGCTTCGCCCGCAACGGTCTTGCCGGCTTCACCGACAACGTCATCGACGGCCGCAAGGACATCAACACCGGCGACCAGATCGGTGCCCGTACTGCGCTGGCCTGGGATGGTGATGCATTCGATCTCGGACTGTCGGTGCTGCACCAGCGTATCCGCAGTGATGATCGCGCCGGTGTGGCGCTCGATCCGGAAACACTGACGCCGCTGTTCGGCGAACAGAAGGACACCGTCTGGCAGCCGCGTCCCTTCTCCAAGGACCTGACGCTGGTGTCGCTGAGCATGGACTGGGACCTGGGCTGGGGCAATCTCGTATCGGCAACCGGCTGGTCGCAGACCAAGACCATGGACCAGATCGACGCGACGACACAGTTCGGTGAAGTGGCCGACCTGTTGCTGGGCCTGCCCGCGCCGGGAAGTTCCAGCCTGCGCTACGGTTACGACATGGACAAGATCACCCAGGAGTTCCGCTTGCTGTCCAAGGATGGTGGAACATTGGAATGGATGGTCGGTGGCTTCTACACCAAGGAAGACAGCAAGCAGGATCAGGTGGCCAGTCTCGCCGAGCGGGATGGCACGCCGCTGCCGCCGCCCTACGATGCGCAGTTCGGCACCCTGGCGGTCATTGGCCTGCCCAGCACCTACAAGGAATACGCGGTGTTCGCCAATGGCTCCTGGCGCATCAGCGATCGCTTCAAGCTGGACCTCGGCGTCCGCCAGGCGCGCAATGACCAGTGGTACAGCCAGCGGGTATCGGAAGGCATCCTTGCACCGATCGGTGTAACCACCGGAACCTCCAGCGAGAATGTGTTCACCTGGAGCGTGAGCCCGCAGTTCAAGCTCTCCGACGACATCATGCTGTATGCCCGCGTCGCCACCGGCTACCAGCCCGGTGGCCCCAACGTGGCGATGGTCGGCATTCCGCCGCAGGTGGATTCGTCGATGCTCGACAGCTATGAGGTCGGCATCAAATCGCAGTTCGCCGATCGCCGCGTCACGTTCGATCTTTCCGTCTTCCGCATCGACTGGGACGACATCCAGGTTTCCTCTTCGTTCAACGGCATCAGCGGCCTGGTCAATGGTGGCCAGGCCACCAGCGAAGGCGTTGAGCTTTCTTCGCAGTTCAGTGTCACCGATGCATTGACGCTCGGGCTCAACGGTGCCTACACCAACTCACGGCTGAAGAACGATTTTGACCCTACCGTGATTCCGCAGGATGGGTTTGATTTCATCCAGTGGACCGGCCTGGCCGACGATCGCATGCCGTATTCCCCGCGACTGTCCTGGACGGCGACCGCCGAATACGCGTTTTCCACCGCCAACGGCTACAACGGCCAGATCGGCGGCGCGTTCCGCTGGACCGGTGAGCGCTTCAATGGCACCACCGAACGGCAGCGCTTCACTGCCCCCGGTGATCCAGATACCCAGGTGATGCCGGACGTCATCACCTCGCCGCTGAAGCTCGGCAGTAACCATTCCCTCGACCTGTATGCCGGCATCGGCCGTGGCAGCTGGGAACTGCGTGCTTACGTCAACAACGTGACCGGGGAGGACGGCTGGCTGACGCTGGCACGCGTCGCCGGTGCGCTGTCGCGGGTCAACTCGCACGTGGCCGCAGTCCCCGTACAACCGCGGACGTACGGCATGGAGCTGGACTTCCGGTTCTGAGCCTGGCCTGCATCGCTTCACTGCCGCCGTTCATCCTCCCACCCCCTTCGGGACCCGCGCATGCAGACCGCCGTTTCGAGCTTGCACGAAGCCGCAGCGCTTCCGCAGCCCTACCTGTTGTTCCTCGGCGACACCCGGGAGCCGAACTATGCGAAGACCGCCTACGGCCTTCGCGACTGGGCACGCGAGCGCTGCGTGGGTGAGTTCGCGTGCGAGGATGTCGGCGTCAGCGCCGGCCTGCCCTTCCTCACCCCCGAGCATGCCCGCATGGCGGGCGCCCGGGCGATGGTGATCGGCGTCGCCAACCCCGGCGGACATATCCCCAACGCGTGGATTCCGTTGCTGTTGCAGGCACTGGAAGCTGGCCTGGACCTGATCGGCGGCATGCACATGCGGCTGTCGGACATCGATACCCTTCGCAACGCGGCACGCGCGCTCGGCCGTCGGCTGATCGACGTCCGTGAGCCACCACGCAACCTGCCCATCGCCAGCGGCATCCGTCGCACGGGCAAACGCCTGCTCACTGTCGGCACCGATTGCGCGCTCGGCAAGAAATACACGGCGCTGACGCTGGCCCGCGCGTTCCAGGTCCGCGGGGTTGATGCGGATTTCCGCGCCAGTGGTCAGACGGGCATCCTGATCGCCGGCGCCGGCATTCCGATGGACGCGGTCATCGCGGATTTCGCCGCCGGCGCAGCTGAAATGCTGTCTCCCGATGCGGACCCCTGCCATTGGGACGTGATCGAAGGCCAGGGATCGCTCTCACATCCCGCCTACGCCGGCGTATCACTGGCCCTGCTGCATGGCAGCCAGCCGGACGTGGTGGTGGTCTGCCACGAGCATGGACGCGACCATGTGCTGGGCTATCCCCACTATGCGCTCCCCTCGCTGGAAGACACGGTCGAGCTGGCCCTGACCCTGGGATCGCGCACCAACCCGGACATCCGTTGCGCCGGCATCAGCCTCAATACCGCGAAACTGGAGGCGGACGCCGCGTACCGCGCCATCAATGCGCTTTCCGACCGCCTCGGCATGCCCGTGGCCGATCCCGTGCGGGGTGGGGAATCATTCGATGCCCTGGTAAGCGCCTGCCTGGCCAAGCAGGCAGAATGAGCCGATGACCAACGCCGCGACGCGATTCCAACGTTGGATACTTCCCGGTCTTGCCTTCAAGGCCGCGGTGATCGGCGGCGGATACGCGACGGGCCGCGAGTTGGCGGAATACTTCATTCCCAGCGGCCCCCAGGGCGGCATGCTGGCGATCCTGGTAGCGATGGCCTGCTGGAGCCTCGTCTGCGCACTGACCTTCGCGCTGGCGCACGCCACCCGCAGTTTCGACTACCGCAGCTTCTTTGAAATGCTGCTGGGGCCGTTCGCTTTCCTGTTCGAGCTGGCGTACGGCATCTTCATGGTGCTCATCCTGGCGGTGTTCGGAGCAGCGGCAGGGGAAATCTTTTCGGCGTTGCTGGGTTGGCCGACACTGGCCGGCACGCTGCTGCTGATGGTGACCATCGGATTCTTCGTCACCTTCGGCAACGATACCGTGGAGGCCCTGTTCAAATGGGTCTCCGTACTGCTGTATGGCACCTATGCCGCCTTCCTGGTGCTGGTGCTGGCCCGCTTCGGCGATGCGGCGTTCACCACGCTGTCGGTACCGCAACCGACCACCGGCTGGCTCCAGGGCGGCTTGACCTATGCGGGTTACAACATCGTCGGCGCGGTGATCATACTGCCGCTGGCCAGGCACTTCCTCAGCCGTCGCGATGCCGTGGTGGCCGGCGTGCTGTCCGGCCCGCTGGCGATGCTCCCGGGGCTGTTCTTCTTCCTGTGCATGCTGGCGTGGTATCCGCAGATCGGAACCGTCGCGCTGCCTTCGGACTTCATCCTGCGCCAGTTGAACCTGCCGGTATTCCATGTGCTGTTCCAGCTGATGATCTTCAGCGCTCTGCTGGAAAGCGGAACGGCCGTCGTGCATGCCTGCAACGAACGCATCGCCCGTACGTTCGCAGGAGGTGATGGTGCGGGACTGGGCAAGCCCGCACGGTCGATGATCGCCGGCGTGCTGCTGGTCGGCTCCATTTTCATCGCTGATCGCGTGGGCCTCGTGGCGCTGATCGCGCAGGGCTACCGGGGACTGGCCTACATGTTCCTGTTCCTCTACATCCTGCCGCTGCTGACCGTTGGCAGCTGGCGCCTGTTGCAACGTGCTGCGCGCCGCATGGCGCCTACCGCCCATTCCTGATCGGAGATCGCGCATGACCCGCACGTCCAGAACATGGAAGACAATGATCTCCTGCGCGCTTTTCTGCGTGGCGGCACTGGCCAACGCACAGTCCTCGCTGCCGGCGGACTTTGATGCCCGTGTTCTGCAGGCGATGAAATCCCGCGAGGTACCGGGCATGGCGATCTCCATCGTCAAGGACGGGCAGATCGTGCAGGCCCGGGGATATGGCGTACGCCGCCTGGGAGGCAGCGAGCCGGTCGATGGCGATACGATCTTTCCCACCGGCTCGACCGGCAAGGCCGTTACCGCTGCCGCGCTGGCGATTCTGGTGGATGAGGGCAAGCTGGGATGGGACGACAAGGTGATCGACCACCTGCCGGACTTCCGCATGTACGACCCGTGGGTCACCCGCGAAATGACCGTGGCGGACCTGCTGCTGCACCGCAGTGGCCTGGGACTGGGCGCAGGCGACCTCCTGTTCATTCCGCGCACGTCCCGCACGCGCATGGAGATCGTGAGAGCACTGCGCCATCTCAAGCCCGCCACCAGTTTCCGCAGTGGGTATGCGTACGACAACATCCTGTACATCGTAGCCGGTGAACTGGTAAGCCAGGTCAGCGGGCAGTCCTGGGAAACCTTCGTGGCCAACCGGATCTTCAAGCCGTTGGGCATGACAACCGCCGTCAGCGACGAGGCCAACCGGTTCGCCACTGCCAATCGGGTACAACCGCATGCACGCCTGGACGCACGGCTGCGCGGCCTGGGAAAACAGCAGATGCTGCCTGAGCGGGAAGGTCTGGGCCAGGTGGGCGCTCCCGCCGGCGGCCTGTCGTGGAGCGCAAAGGATTTTGCCCGCTGGATGCAGGTGCAGTTGGGTCAGGGCGCGCTGCCCGATGGTGGCACGCGCCTGTACAGCGAGGCCTCCGCACGCGCGATGTGGACACCGCAGGTGCCGACCCCCATCAGCCCCTATCCGGCTCCGATCAGCGACATCACCCCGCAGTTTTCCGGCTACAGCTACGGGTGGTACGTGCAGGACTATCGCGGTGTGAAGGTGATACAGCACGGCGGCGCGGTGTTCGGTGTGATCACGTTCGTCGTGCTGGTACCCGACCGGAAGCTCGGTATCGCCCTGCAGATGAACGCCGAGGACGTGGACGTGCTCCGTGGCCTCGGTTACGAGCTGATGGATCATTATCTCGGCTTTGAGCGGCGCGATTGGGTGGGCGCCTTTTCGAGCTGGTACCAGGATCGCCTGACCGGCGGATTGAAGGCACTCAAAGACATGGCGCCGACCGCACGCACCGCTTCGCGTCCATCGCTACCGGCACGCGGCTACGTGGGTCGCTACGCGGATGCGTGGTATGGCGAAGCGACCGTCGCCGAACAGGGGGGAACGCTCCGCATGGATTTCACCCGCACCCCCAACATGGTGGGTACGCTGCGGCATTGGCAGTACGACACGTTCCGCGTCGACTGGGATGACACGGCGCTCGAACCCGCGTTCGTGACCTTTGCGTTGAACGCGGAAGGACACGTGGCGAACATCACGATGAAAGCGGCGTCACCGCTTGCGGACTTCAGTTACGACTACCAGGACCTCAGGTTCGAGCCGGCCGGGAGATAGGTTTCCTGGCCGCTCCAGGGGCGGCGGTTGCTGCCCTGCGCTCTCACCGGGTCCTTCACGTTGATCCAGGCCACGGCCGGCAACTGGCTGAACTGACTACTACACTGTTGAAGCCCTCTCGCTATTGCGTCACAGTTCGTCACTTCCCATGGAGCTGCCGCATGCACGGAACGACTCAACACCTCAGGATCGCAGCAGCCGGAATCACCCTTATGCTGCTGGCAGCCTGCACCTCTGTTGGCGACATGCGCAGTACCGGACCTGTAGCCACTTTTTCGTCCAATCAGGATCCCTTAGCCGCTGCCACTTGTGTCCGTGACGCATGGGGAGAGGTGAGCATTGGAGGATCACGATGGCAGTATGTGCTTGAGCCCCGTTCCGATGGCTACTCCGTGTCGAACTCCAATGGCGGCGTCCCGGCGGAGTTTGTTGAGGTCGCCCCCCGAACTGGAGGGGGAAGCGATATCAAGTTCTACAGCAAGTTCCTGAAGCGCCGACAGGCTCGATACATCGAGGCCGTCACCCAATGTGGTGTCCGCTCACAGTAATCCCAGTTCTTGGTTCTCGCGAAGGTCACACCCTTTGCCGGGATGTGCCACGCGCTGATTCAACTTGCATGTGCTTCGGCCTCCAGCTTAGTGTCGGCCGAAGTTCTGCGTGGCCACAGCGCTGCCTTGATTCGCGCCAGCTCCGCGGCCCCGGCCTCGCCGAGATTCAGCCCAGCCACACTGGGCGCCGACGCAGCGCGCCTCAGTGATTCTGTATAGCTGCGAAGGCCGGGAGGTCGATCGGTTGTCTTGGGAGCTGTTGCCGTTCTGGGCCAAGGCCAAGGCAATGCAGGGCTCATCCAACGGATCCAGGGGAAAGACCTTCCTTCGTCCGCTTGGCGAGCAACTCCATTCCAATGGCACCGAAGGTGTTTGCGGCGCACTCTCCTTGCACTGCGTTATCGACCCTTGCCACCTGAGCAGGGTTGGCTCCGCCGCGCAGCAGCGCACGTAGACGGTCACGTTCGGCGCGAGCAGCTTTCAGCGACATTGAGGGGTACTCGTCGAGGGCGACGATGCTGGCCCTACCGGCTTACCTATAGCGGTAGGGCCAAGCCTTCGACCCCGTCGGACGCACGTCGATGCATAGCCCATTCGAGTCAGCGATCCGGTAGGCCGCTGCCTTGGGCTTCAGTGTGCGAACTTTAGTGTCGGTGAGCATGTGAGTCATCTGCTGGTGAGTCAGGGTCGGCAACTACATATCCTCGACTCACAGCCTGACTCACTCATTTGCGGATGCAGGTGGATGGGAACGGACGCCGATGGACGGTCAAGCGCCGTAAAAAAGCTTGATTTAACACTATCGGACATCCCCGGACTTCACTGGACGTCAATGTGGTGGGCCCACCAGGATTCGAACCTGGAACCAAAGGATTATGAGTCCTCTGCTCTAACCGTTGAGCTATAGGCCCGTGCAACGTGAAAGTGTAGTTGAGTCAGGCCTTCTCTCGCCACCGACCGGCCGCAGAAGCGTGCCTCAGCCGAAACGATTCCCCATGGCCCGGACCCGAGCCGCATTCTGTCCGGCCACTTCCAGCAGCACCTTGGAGCGCAGCAGGCCAGACGCTGCAACCCGCTCCCAGAAATCTACCGCGAGCGGAGCCGCCCATTGCAGATGATCCAACTGGCCTGCGCGCCGTGGTGCGACCGGGGGAAGCGGCGTTGTCGCCCGCAGAACGCCCGTTCGCGAGGGGGCCAGGGACATCGGCAGCATGTCGTAGGCAGGGGCAAGCGGCAACGCCCCCCGATCCAGCAGATGGAAGCCGACGTTGCCCTGATGCATATCGGTATTGCCGATCAATTGCCCAAAGGCGTGCAGCCGCGACAGGGCGGTCGCGGTCTCCTGATGGATCCACCGCTGCGCCCGCAACTGCTCACCCGCCTGTCCCCAATCCATGGTTACGTCACCCACATATGCGGAGGACAGGGCCAACAGCGACACGAATCCACGCCGTCCCAAGGTGCCCGGCGAGCGATCAAACCGCTTCACCTCCAGGAAGGTGTGGCTGTCGGTCTGGATGAGCGACGATTCTGCTGCAGACACACCCGCCTCGCGCAGAACCTCAAGCGCCAGATGCTCGCAGGCCAACAGGTCTGCCCACCGCTCGGCAGCCTCCCCCGCGCCCGGCAGGGCGAACTTCACCAGCGCGGCATAGCGGCCGCCATCGTGCTCGACCGTCGTGGTGAACTTGGGCTGTTCGCCGCCGGGCGAGGAACCCACATCTTCGCCTTCCAGCGCAGCAGTTGCCCATTCGGGATAGCGCTGCTGTCGATCCTCGCTGCGCACGCGGTCCGGCGGTGTGTCCATCGCCGCAAGAGCAGATGCAACCGCGTCGCCGCCCAGCAGCAGATCGCCGACGTCGGTGCCACCTGCGCGCACCAGCGCCTGAAGGGTGTCGCCAAGCTGCCAGCGGTTGATGTCCTCGGGGAGGCCAAGCTCCCGTCCGCGTCGGTGGGCGAACGTTCTTCCCAGGAATCCCTGTGGCCTCAGGTCATCCAGATACCAGGGCAGGCCCGGGAAGCAACCCATGATGTCGCCCTCGGGCGGGCGGACAAGATTTGGACGATCCCCTTGCGTCTGAACGTAGAAGGTGTCGCCGCGCAGTGCCACGACCTGCCCCAGCTCTTCCAGACGTCCATCTTCGCGCATGCGGAAGAGAGGCCATTCGCTGCCGGCGGGGGTGTCCTGGCGCTGGGCGTAGGCAGTCGCCCGGGTGCGGCCCAGCCGCACGACCGCGCCTCCCGCGTCGGCGACCAACCGTCCCAGGGTCGGGCGAGTGATCCCAAGGCCCGCCAGAAGATCGGCCGCCGGCACCACCTGCCCGGGGGGCAGGCGCTCCAGCAGGTCGTTGACCAGGTGAGTGCGGGGACGGGCCATGCGCCGATATCGTTACGAGTTAATTTACGTATTCTTGCCACATGATGAAGTGATGTGCAAGGCACAGGTCAAAGCAACCCGTTGATTCTCATAGGGCCACGCCGTTTCACCACCTGAATTAGATTACGAATTAAGTTACGAAAAAAGAAAACCCCGCCGAAGCGGGGTTTTCCAGTTCACGACACAACCGCTGGAATCAATCGATATCCAGGAAGCTGCGCAGCTGTTCCGAGCGGCTCGGGTGACGCAGCTTGCGCAGCGCCTTTGCTTCGATCTGGCGGATGCGCTCGCGGGTCACGTCGAACTGCTTGCCGACCTCTTCCAGCGTGTGGTCGGTGTTCATGTCGATGCCGAAGCGCATGCGCAGCACCTTGGCTTCCCTCGGGGTGAGGCCGGCCAGCACGTCACGCACGGTTTCAGACAGATTGATGTTGGTGGTGTTCTCGATCGGGGACTCCACATTGGTGTCCTCGATGAAGTCGCCCAGATGGGAATCCTCGTCGTCGCCGATCGGGGTTTCCATCGAGATCGGCTCCTTGGCGATCTTCATCACCTTGCGGATCTTGTCTTCCGGCATGTCCATTTCCTTGGCCAGCTCCTCCGGCGTGGCCTCGCGGCCGTACTGCTGGAGCATCTGGCGGGAAATGCGGTTCAACTTGTTGATCGTCTCGATCATGTGCACCGGAATACGGATGGTGCGCGCCTGGTCGGCGATCGAGCGGGTAATGGCCTGGCGGATCCACCAGGTCGCATACGTGGAGAACTTGTAGCCGCGGCGGTACTCGAACTTGTCCACGGCCTTCATCAGGCCGATGTTGCCTTCCTGGATCAGGTCGAGGAACTGCAGGCCGCGGTTGGTGTACTTCTTGGCGATCGAGATCACCAGGCGCAGGTTGGCCTCGACCATCTCCTTCTTGGCCTTGCGCGCCTTGGCTTCACCGTAGGCCATGGCACGGCTGATTTCCTTCAGCTCTTCCAGGTCCAGCTGGGTCAGCTTCTCGATGTCGATCGTGGCCTGCTGTTCGGCAATGATCTGGTCCTTCACCTCACGCAGCGCCGACGACCACTTCTGCTTGCGCTTCAGTGCGTCTTCCACCCACTCCAGGTTGGTCTGGTTGCCTTCCCAGGAGCGGATGAAATCCTTGCGCGGCATGCGCGCGGTGACGGTGGCCAGGTTCAGCACGCGGCGCTCATGGCTCTTGATCTCGGCCATGGTGTCGCGCAGCTGCTTGGTCAGCACGTCGGTCAGCGGCAGCGGCAGCTTCAGGGTGACGAACACGGCCGACATCTCTTCGCGCAGGCGCGGCAGGTTCTTCTTGTCGCCCTTGCCGGCGGCCTTCTTGAAGGCATTGAAGGCATCGCTCAGCGCCTGCATGCGCGCGGCGACTTCCTCCGGGTCCGGACCGGTCGGTGCGGCTTCCTCATCGGCGCCGTCGACATCATCGTCCTCGTCCTCGTCGGCTTCGGCGTCGGCATCGTCGCTGTCATCGGCGGCGGCCGCCGGCGGAGCCGGCTCTTCGTCGGTCAGGTCGTTGAAGCCGACGATCACTTCGGCCAGGCGCTTCTTGCCTTCCTTGTGGGCTTCGTAATCGGACAGCAGCGATTCGACCGACACCGGGAACTGGCCCAGTGCGGCCTGCACCTGGCCCAGGCCTTCTTCGATGCGCTTGGCGATGGCGATTTCGCCTTCGCGGGTCAGCAGCTCGACGGTACCCATTTCGCGCATGTACATGCGCACCGGGTCGGTGGTACGGCCACCTTCGGTGTCGAGCGCGCTCAGCGCGGCAGCAGCTTCTTCGGCCGCGGTGTCGTCGACTTCGCGGTTGCCGGTGTTGCCGTCGTTGAGGAGGAGAGTCTCCACATCCGGCGCAACTTCATGGACATCAATGCCCATGCCGTTGATCATGCCGATGATGTCTTCGATCTGTTCCGGATCGACCATGTCGTCCGGCAGATGGTCATTGACTTCGGCGTAGGTCAGGTAGCCCTGTTCCAGGCCCTTGCTGATCAGTTGCTTGATTTCGGATTGGGCAGGACGTTCGTTGGCCATGTAGTGCTCGCGCCACCGGCTGGATAGGAAATAGGGAACGTAGCATTATACCAGCCCGGGGCCCCGCCTGCCGGGCGGTGGTCCCGGCGGCTTCAGGGCCTGAGAAGGAAGGTCACGGGACCATCATTGACCAGGCTGACGATCATATGGGCACCAAAGCGGCCCGTTTCCACCCCTGGCGCGTGATTTTCACGGCAGATGTCGACAAATCGATTGAACCCGCGTTCAGCCTCGGCCGGTGGTGCCGCAGTGGTGAAGCTGGGGCGCATGCCCGACCGGGTGTCGGCCGCCAGGGTGAACTGGCTGACCAGCAGCAGGCCGCCGCCGGTATCGCGCAGCGAGCGGTTCATCTTCCCGGCTTCATCGGCAAACACCCGGTAGCCCAGCAGGCGCTCGGCCATGCGCTGCAGCTGCGGCTCGGTGTCGCCCGGCTCCATCCCCACCAGGGCCAGCAGGCCTGGGCCGATCTGGCCGACGGCCTCGCCATCGACGTGGACGGCGGCCTGGCTGACGCGTTGGATCAGGACGAGCATCTGTGGGTTTCCGGTCAGGGGGCCGGCCACGATAGCAGCGCCCTTGGCTAAACTTGCGTGGATGAACCCGCAACGCAAAGCCCGGCTGGCCTATCGCGCCACCACCCTGTTCACGCGCCTGCCCTGGCCACTGCTGCGCGGCGTCGCGCAGGCCCTGGCCTGGGCCTGGATCCGTCTCAACGCCCGTGAGAGTCGCGTCACCCGCCGCAACCTGGAGCTGGCCTACCCGGATCTGGACCCCGTTGCGCGCGAGCGCCTGCATCGCGATCTGCTGCGCTCCACCGCCCTGCAGGCCATCGAGACCCTGCGCCTGTGGAGCCGCCCGCCGGCCGAGAACCTGCGCCTGCACCTGAAGCAGCGTCACGGTGAAGCGCTGTATGACGCGGCGCTGGCCAGCGGCAGGGGCGTGATCGTGGCCGCGCCGCACTTCGGTAACTGGGAGCTGCTGAACCAGTGGCTGGCCTCGCGCGGACAGATCGCCATCGTCTACAAGCCGCCGGAGGATGAAGCCAGCGACGCGTTCCTGCAGCTGGTGCGGGGTGGCCAGAACGTGCAGCAGGTGCGCGCCGAGGGCCCGGCGGTACGCCAGTTGTTCAAGGTACTCAAGGATGGTGGCGCCACCGGCATCCTGCCGGACCAGCAGCCGAAGGCCGGTGACGGCGTGTTCGTTCCGTTCTTCGGTGTGCCGGCGCTGACCATGACCCTGGTCAACCGCCTGGCCGAACGCACCGGCGCCATCGTCCTGTATGGCTGGTGCGAGCGCATCGGGCCGGACATGGAATTCGCCCTGCACGTCGAGCCGGCCGACCCCGCAGTGGCCGACCCGGACCCGCAGACTGCGGCCACCGCCCTCAACGCCGGGATCGAACGCATCGCCCGCCGCGATCCGGCGCAGTACCAGTGGACCTACAAGCGCTATACGCTGCGGCCACCGGGCAGCGGCGAGGATGATCCCTACGCGACCGAGGAACACCCGCACTGAGTCCCACCGTGCCGCCCTGCGACCGGCGGCCGCAGCACGTTGAATACGACGCCGGCGCCCCCATAGAGACTGCGATGTCCGCCTCCCCCGGTCCTGCCATGCCTGCTGCCTCCTCCCTGTTCGGCGACCCGGCCGCGATCCGCTGCGAGCGCGCGGTCGCGGAACTGCGCGCCGGTCGCCCGATCCTGCTTCACGACGGCCAGGGCCAACGCCTGGCCGTGATCGCGCTGGACAGCGCCACCGCCAGCAGCTTTGCCGCCTTTGCCAGCGCAGCGCGCGAGCGTCATTACCTGTTCCTGACGGCGACCCGCGCCCGCGTGCTGGGGGTGGAGGCACCTGACGGTGTGCGCCTGCCGCTGGCTGGTATCGCCTTCGACGCCCTGCCGACGCTGGGCTACCTGCGCGAGCCCGGGCCGATGCCGGCTCACTGGACCGCAGGCGATGCCTTCGATGCCGGCGCGGTTGAACTGGCCCGCCTGGGCCTGCTGCTGCCGGCCATGGTCGCGGTGCGCCTGGATGCGGGTGATGCGACCTTCGACGGCGCCGCCGACGTTGCCCTGTGCGACCTGGCCGAAGGTGCGGCGCACGCCGCCCACGACTATGAGCTGGTCGCCCGTTCGCCGGTACCGCTGCGCGATGTCGGCATGACCACTTTCGCGGTGTTCCGCGGCGGCGTTGCACAACGCGACCAGGTGGCGATCATCGTCGGCGACCCGGACCTGTCTGCCGTGGTGCCGGTACGCGTGCACTCCTCGTGCCTGACCGGCGACCTGTTCGGTTCGCTCAAGTGCGACTGCGGGGACCAGCTGCGACGCGGTCTGCGCAAACTGAAGGAACTGGGCGGCGGCGTGCTGCTGTATCTGGACCAGGAAGGCCGGGGAACGGGCATCGCTGCAAAGATGCGCGCCTATGGCTACCAGCACGACGGGCTGGACACGATCGACGCTGATGCACAACTGGGCTTCGGCGCCGATGAGCGACGCTATGGCAGCGCCGTGGCGATGCTGCGCGGCCTGGGCATCAGCCGCGTGGCCCTGCTCAGCAACAATCCGACCAAGGCACAGCGCCTGCGCAATGCCGGCATCGAAGTGCTGGACTGCATTCCGGTCACTGGCGAGATCACGGCCGAGAACGAACACTACCTGCGCACCAAGGCCGACCGTGCCGGCCATCTGCTCGATGTCGATGCACTGATCCAGGCGGCGCAGTAGCGCGCCCGACCTGCTACCGTCTGCGCGGTGCGGCTGCGGCCGCCCCGCCTGCCCTGCCGCCCGACGGAGCCCGTGTGACCGACCAGCCTCTTTCTGCTGTGCCCATCAACGACTGGCAGCCGCTGCCGGTCCGCGCCGCACGCCTGGCCGCGCTGGAAGGCGCATTCGGTGGACTGTTCGTGCCAGGCGCACCGCTGGCAGCCGCGTGGTGGTTCTTCGATATGCCTGCCGGGCTGTGGGGTGCAGCGTCGGGCCTGCTGGTCGGCGCCCTGTTCGGCGCGTGGCTGGGCCATCGCCGCCTGACCCGCACACGCTGGCGCCTGGACGCACAGGGCCTGGGCCTGCGCAGGGACCTGATGTGGCAGACCGAAACGCAGGTACCGGTCTCGCGCGTGCAGCACCTGGATCTGCGCCGTGGTCCGCTGGAGCGGCGTGCCGGCCTGGCGACGCTGATCGTGCACACCGCAGGCACCCGCCTCAGTGCCGTGACTGTCAGCGGCCTGGATGATGCCGACGCCGAACGCCTGCGCGACACCCTGGCCCACCAGCTCGATCAGGACGCCGACGCCCTGTGAGCCAGCCACCGCCCCTGCCGCCCCCGCTGCCACGCGGCGGCGACGAACAGCGCCTGCACCCCTGGTCATGGCTGTTCGTGCTGCTGATGCAGCTGCGGCACTACTTCCTGCCGCTGGTCGCGCTGCTGGTGTTCGGCCAGCGCGGCGACCGCGACCCGCTGTGGGCGCAGCTGATGCCGCTGCTGGCCATCGCCGCGCTGGTGGTGGTCTCGGTGCTGCAGTACCTGAGCTACCGCTACCGCATCGGCAGTGATGCGATCACCGTGCGCAGCGGGCTGCTTGCGCGCAACCGCCGGGAAATTCCCTTCGCCCGCATCCACAACGTGGAAGTGCGGCAGAACCCGTTGCACCGGCTGTTCGGCGTGGCCGAGCTGCGCCTGGAGTCGGCCGGCGGCGTGCGCCCGGAGGCAGAGATGCGGGTGCTGCGGTTGGACCAGGCATTGGCACTGGAGCAGCTGGTGAAGCAGCGCGGAAAGGCGCCTGGCAACGCACCGGCTGCCACCGCCGACCCGACCGATGAAGTGCTGCTGCGCATGTCCACTGCCGAAGTGATCCGGCTTGGCCTGCTGTCCAACCGCGGCTGGGTGCTGTTCGCCGCCGCCATCGGTGCGCTGCTGCAGGTGATCCCGCGCCGTTCGCTGGACGGCGTGATCTCCAGCGGAGGACGCGAGGCGTTCGGCTACGCCAGCCAGCTGCACGAGGGCCTTGCCGGCCTGCTGATCCTGGCCGCGCTGGTGCTGGTCGCAGGCTGGCTGCTGATGCGCCTGCTGTCGGTGGTGCTGGCCCTGCTGCGCTATGCCGGCTTCACCCTGACCGAGCAGGAACACCGGCTGACGGTCGCGGCAGGCCTGCTCAGCCGCACGCGCAGCAGCGTGGCGCGCCGGCGCATCCAGGCCTGGACCCTGCGTGAAGGCACCCTGCAACGCTGGTTCGGGCGGCGCCAGCTGCAGATCGACAGCGCTGCCGGCGGCCCCACCCGCGAGGAAGATCGGGCGCTGCGCGAACTCGCGCCGCTGGCACCGGCCGCCGACTGCGATCATCTGGTGCAGCGCCTGCTGCCTCAGCTGCAGTGGCCGCCCGCGCACTGGCAGCCGGTGCCGCAGCGCGGCTGGTGGCGGTTGTGCCTGGGCAGCGTACTGCTGGTGCCGTTGCTGGCCGCCGCGATGTACTGGCGCTGGGGAACACCCGGCCTGCTGGTGCTGGGCTGGCTGCCGGTCGCGCTGTGGGTCGCCCATCGGCAGATGGCGCGCATGGGCTGGCATCTGGATGATCGCTACGTCGCGGTGCGCGGCGGATGGTGGAGGCGCTGGTGGCGCTGGGCGGAACTGGACAAGCTGCAGGGCCTGCGCCTGCAGCGCTCACCGCTGGACAGGCTGCTGGGCACGGCCAGCCTGCAGTTGGACACCGCAGGCGCGCATGGTGATGTGGCCCTGGCGCTGCATTACCTGCCGCACGCACAGGCACGGGCGCTGATGTCGCAGCTGGCCGCCGCGCTGCCGCGCCGCAAGCTGCGCTGGTGACCCGTTGCCGCCCTTCCACGCCTGGCGTGGATCCACTGTAGAGCCGAGCCCATGCTCGGCTTGCCACAGCCGAGCGTGGGCTCGGCTCTACATCCCCCGATCACCGCTGTGATGGCCCCCAGTAGCCCAGATCCCTGCGGATCTGCAGGTCACGCATCCAGCTGCCGAAGGGTTTGCGGCGCAGCGGGCCCATCTCGCCGGACAGGAAATCCTCGGTTGCGGCAATCACCCGCTCACTGGAGCGGCCGTCACGGTACGGATGGATCGCGTCGGCATAGCGCACGATCTCCGCGTGCAGGGCGGCATCCGGGTGCAGCGCGCGCTGCAGCATGACGGGCAGCTGCGCCGGCACGTCGAAATCGATCATGTGCGGTTTCGGGACGCGGTTGCGGAAGGTCACCACCGGCTTGTGCTGGACGATGAACTCCGAAACGATCGAAGACGTATCGGACACCAGCACATCAGCGGCGCGCTGTGCGGCCATGACCTGCTCCGGTTCGATGAAGCGGGCATTGGCGCCGGCCAGCGCACGGTAACGCTCGAACAGCTCCGGCGGGCACTTCGGGTGCAGGGTCAGCAGCCAGTAGCGTTCCCCGGCCGCGATGTCGGCAGCGATCTGCGCATGCAGATGCGGGGCGGCGCTGAGCCGCTCGGTGAAGGTCGAGCCGAACAGGATCACCGGGCGACCGCCCGCCGCTGCGCGCAGCGCGGCGCTTTCGCCACCATCGTCGCGGAACAGCGGGTCCAGTTTCGGCCAGCCGGTCTCGGCCACCGCGAAGTGACCCTGCAGGGCGGCGATGTCGCGGAACGGCGCGGTGGTGGCCGGGCCCTGGGTGCAGTACAGGTCGAACATCCCGCGTACCCGGAAATGGCCCCGTGCGCTGTCGCGCTTCTCCACGTTGAAGCCATGGAACAGCTGCACCTTGGCACCGGACAGGAACGTCGGCACCCAGTTGGCCGCGCTGTACACCGCGCGCGGGCGCATCGCCAGGGCCTGCTTCAGGCCGATCACGGGCACGCCCGGCAACTGGCTGCCGGCGGCGCCACCTTCGAACCAGGCAGCCACCTCCTGCCCGGACGCGTGCAAGGCCTGCGCCAACGGGGCGAGAATAGGCAGCGCATAGCGCTCCGTCGCAAACAACAGGTACCCGGCCATCATGTCCTCCACGACCGCTCCCATCGAACGGCCTCGCATCTCGGCGTGCATTATCGCGTTCAACGAGGCCGGCCGCATCGGCGACTGCCTGGCCTCGCTGGCCTTCTGCGACGAGATCATCGTGGTGGACTCGTATTCCAGCGACGCCACCGTGGCCATCGCCGAGGCTGCCGGTGCCCGCGTGCTGCAGCGGCCGTTCGATGGCTTCCGCAGCCAGAAGGCGTTCTGCGTCGAGCAGGCAGCACATGACTGGGTGGTGTGCCTGGATGCCGACGAGCGCATCAGCCCGGAACTGCGCGCCTCCATCGAACAGGCCCGCGAGGGGGGATTCAGCGGCCACGCGGGCTACCGCTTCGCCCGCCTTTCAGAGTATTTCGGCCGCTTCCTGCGCCACGGCAACGCCTATCCGGACCGGGTGATGCGCCTGTTCGACCGCCGCCGCGGCGGCTGGCGCGGCACCCGTGAGATCCACGAGGCCGCCAGCGTCGATGGCAGCGTCGGCACCCTGCGCGGTGACCTCATCCACTACCCCTACCGCTCGCTGCAGCAGCAACTGGCCAAGACCGAGAAGTACGCGCGGATGATGGCCGAGCACGAGTTCGCACGCGGCAAGCGCGCCACCCTGGGCAAGCTGGTGCTGGCACCGGCCTGGCGCTTCTGGCGGGGATTCATTTTCCGCGGCGGTTTCCGCGATGGTTGGCACGGCCTGGTCTATGCCTACGTGCGTGCCAACTACGTGCGGCAGAAGACCATCATGCTGTGGATGCTCGGCAACGGTCAGGCGGTGGCCGACCCGCCGCAGCCCTGATCCGCCGGGCATGGCCGGCGCGACCGCTCCCGTGCACCTGCGTGCGCCGGGCATGGCGGTGCAGGGGTAGCGCCGGGCCATGCCCGGCGGCGGGGCGTCAACCCGCGTTGGCCCCGCGGTGGCGGGCACCTTCCAGGATCGACAACCCGGCCAGCAGGCCGACGATGGTGACGTAGAAGCTGGCCGTCATCTGGTGCGCGAACATCGACTGGGTCAGCCCGCACAGCACGTACGTGGTCACGATCATGATCCCGGCCGCGGCAGGCCCGCGGAACGTACTGCGCCCGCTGCGCCGATGCAGGCGCACGAACACCCACAGCGGAACGCCATACACCGCCAGCAGCAGCAGCAGGCCGGGCATGCCCTGGGTGGCGGCCCATTCGGCCACGTCGTTATGGGCATGGCCAAGGTGGCAGCGCTGTTCGTCCGGGTTCTCGCGGCAGACCGGCACACGCTGCATCGCGTCATCGAAGTGGCCGATTCCGACACCGACCAGCGGGTGGTCCAGGAAGGTATCCCAGGCAACCTGCAGACGCTCCACGCGGGCACCGGCGGAAGAGTCGCTGTCGCCCTGCTCCATGCGCTGCATGTCGCTGTGCAGCTCGCTCAGCCGCACCTGGTGACGCAGCTCGGGCACCGACAGCAGCAGGGTGGCGCCAATCGCCAACATGCCTGCCAGCACCGACAGGCGGGCGGTGCCGGTCCGCCAGCGCAGGCTCAGCGCCAGCACCACCAGCAGAGCCAGCAACGCCGCGAACACGCCACGGCTGCCGGTCAACACGATGGTTCCACAGCCGGCCGCCATGCCGACGATCACCAGCGACCAGCGTCGCGAAGGTCGGCAGAACACCAGCAGCACCATCAGCACCATCACGATGTCGGCCAGCACGATGGCATTGGTGAACAGCTCCGCACGCGGAGCCCCCTGCAGTACCTGCCACAGCGACATCGCGAAGGTGACCAGCAGCCCGGCCAGCGCGCCACGCCAGAGCCAGCGCAGGTCCGGGCGCAACGCGCAGACCCACAGGGCGATCCAGGGGATCACCACGAAGCGCGAGCGGTTGTCGACATCGCGCAGCCCCTGCTCGAACAGCAGCACCGACAGCAGGCCCAGCGCCAGCACCGCGAGCATCAGCCAGGTCAGCACCTTCACCGGCTGCCCGCCCATGTGCCGGGCGCGCCACAGCAGTTCCGGCGCCAGCAGCGTGCTGGCCAGCAGCGACAGGCCATACGGAAGCAGGTTGATCGGCACGGTAAGCACCAGCGCCGGAAGGCAGAACAGACCGATCTGCGCCAGCCAGTGCGCCGTGCGCTGCCGACCGCCGACGGGGGCACCCGGCAGGTCGCCGGCCGCGGGGTTCAGGTTGTCCGGTGGAGCTGGCACGTCGGAAGTTTCGCTGCGGGTGTGCGGGAAGAACGGGGGCGGCCACAACGGCCACTCCCAGTGTGCTGTTTTACTGCCTTTGTCGCCTGTTGGGCAGTCTGGACAAGCGTGGACACAGGTCGTTATCCCCGTTCCTGCAAACGCCGTTCACGTTCGCGCTCGCGATCGCTGGCCTGGCAGGGCGCGACCACCGCCTCCGCCGGCACCAGCCACCAGCGGCGACGATTGGCCACGCCCGCCGGTTCGGCCCGGTCGCGGTCCACGCACGGCAACAGGGCGTCCTCCTGCACCAGCAGCCAGCGCCGCGCCGGCACCAGTCGCTGCCAGCGCGTCGCCGCCTGCAGTTGTTCATCCCAGGGGGTGTTGAAGCCGAACGTGGCCGCCGGTCGATCGGCCATCAGCAGGTTCTGTTCCTTCCAGGCCACCAGGCCCAACTCGGCCTGCGGGCCGATGCGCTCCCCCACATGGCGCATCAGGCCCCGCGCCGAACCCGAATCGTTCAACAGCGGGTAGCCCACCAGGCTGTACAGCACCCACACCGTGGCCAGGGTCGACACCATGGCCAGATGACGCCGGCCACGGCCAGACAGCAACAGGCTGGCCACACCGCAGGCGCCCATCGCCAGCGCCGCCCAGGCCAACGCATCCATCACGCCCGGTGCCAGACCACGTTCGTGCTCCAGCCTCGACTCAAATCCCGGCTCGCCCAGCAATGCCAGTGCGCCTGCCAGCAGCGTGCCGAGCGCCAGGGCCAGCGTGAACAGCCCCAGCAGTGCCTGCACGTCGCGACGGCGCAGAAGGCCGGGCAGCAGCGGCGCCAGGGCCAGGCAGAACATCGGCAGCGCAGGGAGAATGTACACATCGCGCTTGCCCTCGGGAATCGAGAAGAACAGCACGATCAGCAACCACCACCCCAGCAGAAGCAGGTAGCGCGCGTCGCGTCGCTGCAACCGGCGGCGCCAGGCCGGAATCGCCCACGGCAGTGCCAGGAACGCGGGAATCCACATCGACGGCATGATCGCCAGGAAGTACCACCACGGCTGGTGGTGGTCCCAGGACTGGGCATAACGCCCTGCGGTCTGCTGGAACAGGATGTCGTCCATGTAGGCGCGGTACTCATCCAGCCCGGTCGCCAGCGCCGCCAGCACCATCGGCAGCAGCCACAGCGCCACCGCCAGCAGGAACGCCAGCGGCGCCAGCCAGAAGCGCAGGTCGCGCGCATGCAGGCGCACACCGTTCCACCGCAGGGCCGAGCCGATCACGGCTGGAACGAGCATCAGCAGGGCGATCACGCCCACGCCCTTGGTGATGACGCCGATCCCGGCGAAGAACCAGCCCAGCCACCACCAGCGCCATGCCGGGCCCAGCAGCAGGTGGCGCAGCAGCCCGTAATTGGCCAGGGTGATGAACAGCACCACCAGCGGATCGATCTGTGCCTTCTTCGCCTGGAAGGTGAACTGCAGTGCGAACAGTAGTGCCCAGCCTGCGTACAGGCCGACGCGTCGCGTCCACAGCCGACCACCGAGATCGACCACGCACCACAACGTGCCCAGCGCGGCGATCAGCGAGGGCAGCAGGAACGCCAGCCGCCAATCGCCGATCAGGTGATAGAGCGTGGCCTGCCACCACATCAGCATCGGCGGCTTGTCCGAGTACAGCTCCAGGCCGCGATGCGGGAACAACCAGTGACCGCTGTCCACCATCTGCTTGGCGACGAGCGCGAAGCGCGGCTCATCCGACGGCCAGGGATCGCGCAGGCCGAGTCCAGCCCCCAGCACCAGCAGGGCCATCACCACGAACAACCACGTCTCTCGCGACGCGCGGGTTTTCAGCATGAGGACTTGAACGGCAGCGGATTCACACTGCTTTTAGCAGACGCGCGTAGAAGAATCCGTCAGCATCGCTGTCACCGGGCAGTCGTTGGCGTGCAATGCCTTCGCAATCCAGCCCGAACGCCTCGTCCAACGGCTGCGCCACCGCATCCGGGTGCCACTTCAGGAACGCGCGGATCTGCTCGATGTTCTCCGCACGCAGGATCGAGCACGTGGCATACAGCAGGACGCCACCGGGGCGCAGCATCGACCAGCATGCCTCCAGCAGCCGGGCCTGAACGCCGACCAGCGCATCGATGTCCTCGGCGCGGCGGTGGAACATCACATCCGGCTGGCGGCGGATCACGCCCGTGGCCGAACAGGGCGCATCGAGCAGGATCGCATCGAACGGCGTGCCATCCCACCACGCGCCAGGATCGCTGGCGTCTGCCGCCAGGGTCTGTGCGCCCTCACCGACACCCGTGCGCGCGTACGTGTCACGGGCACGCGCCAGGCGACGGGCGTCGATGTCCAGCGCCAGCAGGCGCAGGCTGGGATCACGCTCCAGCAGGTGCGCCGACTTGCCGCCCGGTGCGGCGCAGGCATCCAGTACCCGCGCCCCGGCGGCCGGCGCCAGCGCATCGGCCGCGCACTGCGCCGACAGATCCTGCACCGAGAGCGCGCCCTCGGCGAAGCCGGGCAGCTGGTTGACAGCGACCGGCGTCGCCAGCCGCAACGCGTCCGCACTGAGCGGACTCGGCTCGGCGACGATACCGGCCTCGGCCAGCACGGCCAGGACTTTCTCGCGGCCACCGTGCTGGCGGTTGGCGCGCAGCCACAGCGGCGCAGGCTGCAGGCTGGCGCTGAAGATCGCCTCGGCCTGCGCCGGCCAGTCGCGCTCGATGGCCTCGGCCAGCCAGGACGGAAATGCATCGCGGGCCGGCTGTTCCGGGAATCCCTCACGCTGGGCGCGGCGCAGGATGGCATTGACCAGGCCCGCCTGGCGCTCACGGCCCAGCGCACGCGCTGCGTCGACGGTGGCCGACAGGGCCGCGTGCGCCGGCAGTTCCAGTACGTCCAGCTGGGCGAAGCCGACCATCAGCAGCGTGCGCAGGTCTGCATCGCGCGCCGAGAGCGGCTTCTGCATCCACGCCTGCAATGCCGCGTCATAGGTACTGCGACGGCGCAGCACGGCAAAACACAGCGCTTCCAGCAACGCCCGATCACGGCTGTCGGCCAGCTTCGGCAGGGCCCACGCCAGTTCCGCCTTCAGCGAACGGCCACGGGTGAACACCTGGGCCAGCACGCGTGCGGCCAGCATGCGGGTGGCTGCACCCGGCGCCGCCCTGGCGATGGAGAAGTCATTCTGTTTCGTCACCGCTTACGCTCCCACGCGCAGGTCGCGACGGGCGTTGAGGTAATCGGCGGCAGTGATCGCCTTGCCACCTTCGCGCTGCAGCACGCGCAGGCGCAGCGCGCCCTGGCCGCAGGCAATGTCGATGCCTTCGCGGCCGGCAGCAAGTACCGTTCCCGGTGCCTGGCCGTGCTCCATCGCCTGCGCCACGGCGCCATGGATGCGCACGCGCTCGCCGGCCAGCGTTGCTTCGGCGACAGGCCACGGGTTGAACGCGCGTACGGTCCGCGCCAGCACCGCTGCATCCTGCGTCCAGTCCAGCTTCGCCTCGGCCTTGTCCAGCTTGTGTGCGTAGGTCACGCCCTGCTCCGGCTGCGGCCGCGCGATCGGCTTGATGCCGGCGCGCAGCAGTCCCAGGCCATCGGACAACACCTGCGCACCCAGCTCGGCCAGCTTGTCGTGCAGCTGGCCGCCGGTATCGGTGGCCGCGATCGGCAGCGCCTGGTGCAGCAGCACCGGGCCGGTATCCAGTCCGGCTTCCATCTGCATCAGGCACACGCCCGTGGTCTCGTCACCTGCCTGGATCGCGCGCTGGATCGGCGCCGCACCGCGCCATCGCGGCAGCAGCGAAGCGTGCACGTTCCAGCACCCGTAGGTCGGGATGGCCAGCACGGCCTTGGGCAGGATCAGGCCGTAAGCCACCACCACCATCAGGTCCGGCTTCAGGTCACGCAGCTGCTGCTGGGCCGCTTCGTCCTTCAGCGATTCGGGCTGGTACACCGGAATGCCGCGGGCCACCGCCTCGAGCTTCACCGGCGAGGGGGCCAGGCCGCGACCACGGCCTGACGGACGGTCAGGCTGGGTGTAGACGGCCACGACCTCGTGGTGGCGCGCCGCTGCGCGCAGCGATGACACCGCGAATTCCGGCGTACCGGCAAAGACAATCCTCATGGCTACCCCACTTGCAGGATGGATTCGTGCAGGAAAGAAAACGGCGCCGTCGGCCGGCGCCGTACAGCCCACGCGCTGCGCGCGGGCACGGGCCACCCCTGCGGGCGGCCCGGAGCGGCGATCACGCCACGTGCTTGCGCTGCTTGGCCAGCTTCTTGCGGACCATCTCGCGCTTGAGCGGCGACAGGTAATCGATGAACAGCTTGCCGTCCAGGTGATCCATCTCGTGCTGGATGCAGGTGGCCAGCACTTCACCGGCCTCCATCTGCTGTTCCTGGCCATTGCGGTCAAGGAACTTCACGGTGATGGTGTCGGCACGGGTCACGTCGGCGAAGATGCCCGGCACCGACAGGCACCCTTCCTGGTACACCCGGCCCCCGTCCTTGGCGACGATCTCCGGGTTGATGAACACCAGCGGCTGGTTCTTCTCTTCGCTGACATCGATGACCATGAAGCGCTTGTGCACGTCCACCTGGGTAGCGGCCAGGCCGATGCCCGGCGCGTCGTACATGGTCTGGAACATGTTGTCGACCAGTTCCTGGAAGGCCGGCGTGGTCACTTCGGCGGCGTCGATCAACGCGGCCTTGGTACGCAGGCGCGGATCGGGGAACTCAAGAATCGGGAGGAGGGCCATGGCAGTTTCCGGATAGGGGGCCGGCACGCCGGCATACGTCGCAGATTCTAGCTGCAACGCTTGCCTTGCGCCCCGGTTTCTGGACTATAGTGCGCGGACCTGTTGGGGAATCAGGGCTTCACACCTATGTTGCTTCGTTTTCGTACGGTCGTCGCCGCGGCGATGCTGACCGTGGCTGCCTATGCTACCGCCGTGGAAGTGAATGGCGGGCACCCGGATACCTATGTGGTCCGAAAAGGGGACACGCTGTGGGATATCGCCGCGCGTTTCCTGCAGAAGCCCTGGCTGTGGCCGGAGATCTGGCAGGCCAACCCGCAGATCGCCAATCCGCACCTGATCTATCCGGGTGACGTGCTGAGCCTGGCCTACCTGGACCGTGTGACGGCCCAGCCCGGGCCCCGCCAGGAGGCCCCGATCGATGCCATTCCGCTGGCCCAGGTCGAGCCGTTCCTGAAGCAGCTGAGCGTGGTCGACCGCATCGACCACCTGCCCTACGTGGCGGGCCTGGAAGAAGACCGCCTGCGCGCCAGCAGTGGCGAAGCCGTGTACGTGCGCCTGGCCGATGCCCAGGTCGGGCAGCGCTGGGCCGTGGTCCGCCCGACCGTGCGCTATGGCGTGCCCAAGCCCACCGAGGACCTGACCGCCAATGGCGAGGTCACCCCCGGCAGCGGCAACCTGTGGCGGGCCTACAACGCGCCGACGCGACGTGCGCACCAGATGCTGGGCTACGAGCTGATGCAGGTCGGCACGGGCACCATCACCCAGGTTGCCGGCGGCAAGGTCGAGGCGTCCACCCTGGTGCTGGACAAGAACAGCGGCGGGCGTGAAGTCCGCGCCGGCGACCGGCTGGTGCCGGTCGAGGCAAGGCCCTACGACCTGCAGTTCGTCCCGCATGTGCCGGCGGCGGGCGTCGAGGGCGTGGACGTGCGCGTGCTCGCGGTGACCGACATGTTCAGCGTTGGCGGGCCACGCGATGTGATCGCCATTTCGGCGGGCCGCGCGCAGGGCGTGGACAACGGCACCGTGTTCTCGCTGTGGCGGCCGGGCCGCCACGTCGCGCACCGGATGAAGTACCCGGGGTCCTCGCGCATGGATGATTCGCTCAGTACCGGCGCCGGCCGGGTCTCGCTGCCCGACGAGTACGCCGCGCATGCGATGGTGTTCCGCACCTTCGACAACGTCAGCTATGCGCTGGTGATGCAGGGCGTGAAGCCTGTACGGGTGGGCTACAGCGCGCTGCATCCGGACACGAAGTAGGGTTGCCGGGAACATCCCTGACAGCCGCACGCGAAGGCGCCCTAGGGCGCCTTTGTTGTCTGCGGTCGATAGTGGGGGGATGACCAAGCAGGCAGATGAGGCGCTGGTGCGCCTGGTGATGGCGGGAGGCGCGCTGGCGCCGCGGCGGGCACTGCTGCAGGGCGCGGGCAGCGCCGAAGCGGCCCTTGCGCTGGGCGTGGCCGGCTGGCGCGCCCATGGCTGCACCCCGGAGCAGTGCGCGGCACTGGAACGCCCCGATGCGCAGCGGTCGAAAGCCGCCCTGCACTGGCTGCAGGACGACCACCATCACCTGCTGGCCGTTACCGACCCGGCCTTCCCGCCCCTGCTGCCGGAGGTCCCCAACCCGCCGCTGGCGCTGTTCGTGGCCGGCGACCCCGGCCTGGCCTGGCGCCCGGCGGTGGCGGTGGTTGGCAGCCGCTCACCCACACCGGCCGGTCGGGCACTGGCGGCGCGTTTTGCCGGCAGCTTCGCCGAAGCCGGACTGGCGGTCGCCAGTGGGCTGGCGGCCGGTATCGATGCGGCCGCCCACCTTGCGGTGCTGGACGCCGGCGGCAGTACCGTTGCCGTCATCGGAACGGGCCCCGACCGTGCCTATCCGGACCACCATGCGCCACTGCAGGCCCGGATCGGCGCCGAGGGTGCCGTGCTCAGCGAGTACCTGCCCGGTACGGCTGCCCGTCCCGGCCACTTTCCGGCGCGCAACCGGCTGGTGGCCGGGCTGGCCCTGGCCACCGTGGTGATCGAGGCGGCGCACCGCTCCGGCGCCCTGATCACGGCGCGCCTGGCCGCCGAGGCCGGTCGCGAGGTATGCGCCGTGCCCGGCTCGGTGCTCAATCCGCGGGCAGCCGGCTGCCATCGCCTGATCCGCGAGGGAGCCGCCCTGGTGGAACGGCCCGAGGACGTGCTGGAGCTGCTGGCCCCGGCCCTGCGCCAGCACCTGCCGGCCTTGCAATCGCGGCTGGCCACCCCCACTGAACAGGCAGTGCCAGCCGACCTGCCGGCACGCTGGGTCGGCGACCCTGACTACCAGCGGTTGTGGCGGGCCCTGGACCTTGACCCAATCAGTATGGATTCACTGATCACGCGCTGTGGATTGACGGCGCCGCAGGTGTCCTCCATGCTGCTGGCCATGGAACTTGCGGGAATCGTGGTCTGCGTACACGGCCGCTACTGTCGAACTCCCTAGTTTCTTCACCTCCACAGCGTCGCGCGACGCAGGCCGAGGGGCAATGAAAGAGAGCATCCTGGATGTACTGCTGTACCTGTTTGAACACTATTTCAGCGAAGATGCGGACCTGATCCGTGACCGCGATTCGCTCCAGAACGGCCTGATCCAGGCCGGATTCAGCCCTACCGAGATCAACAAGGCATTCGACTGGCTCGATGCCCTGGCGGCACAGCGTCCGAGTGTGGCCCAGGCGCGGGTCGATGGCCCGGTGCGCATCTATCACGGGCCCGAGCTGGACAAGCTGGACGTGGAATGCCGCGGTTTCCTGCTGTACCTGGAGCAGCACGGCATCCTCGATGCCGACCAGCGCGAGCTGGTGCTGGACCGGGCGATGGCGTTGGACCAGGACGAACTGGACCTGGACGATCTGAAATGGGTCGTGCTGATGGTGCTGTTCAACCAGCCCGGCGCCGAGGCGGCTTACGCCTGGATGGAAACGCAGATGTTCATGGACGAGCCAGAACCCCTGCACTGACCGTACACTTGGGGCATAGCGCATTCAGGAGCGTGCCCCGTGAGCGAGTGGTTCCATGCAGAAGGCAACCGGCAGCAAGGCCCGCTGCCGGCAGAACAGCTTGTCGAGCTGTTCCGCAACAATCAGATCAGCCTGGACACCCTGGTGTGGCGCGATGGGCTGCCGCAATGGCAGCCATTGCGCAGCGTGGTGGATGAGCTCGGCCTGATCGTACCGGCCGTCGATGCCGCCCGCGACGAACCCGGGCTGCAGCCCCCTGCCCCGCAGCCTCCGGTACTGCCGGCGGCAACCCCCTATGCCCACAGTGCGCCCGCGGCCGCGTTGCCGCCACCGAAGAAGGGCCTGTCCGGCTGCGCCCTGACCGCCATCATCGGCGGGGCACTGCTGCTGGTGGTGGTACCCATCGTGGCGATCCTGGCGGCCATCGCGCTGCCTGCCTACAACGACTACACCCTGCGCTCCAAGGTCGCCACGTCGCTGACCGCACTGCAGCCGCTGAAGGACCAGGTGCAGCATTTCGCCGATGAGGAAGGACGCTGCCCGGGTGCCAACGATGCCGGTTTCCCGGCGCCGGGGGACTTCTCCGCCGCAGCCCTGTCAGCGGTCCACATCGGCCGCTTCAACAACGGTCATTGCGGTATCGAAGCCACGCTGGCCGCGCCCGGCAAGACCATCGATGGCGATCTGCTGTGGCTGGAATACGACCGCGACAGCGGCCGCTGGGAATGCAGCGGCGAAAGCAACGACAAGTATCTGCCGCAGCAGTGCCGCGGCTGAGCCATCGGCACTACACCCCAAGCAAGGACGACCCAGGAGGGACACACAATGACTGAGTGGTATTTCGCCGAAGGACAGCAACGCCAGGGACCGCTGCCGGTCGAGGACATCCGCCAGCGCTTCCAGCGCGGCCAGCTGACACTGGATACGCTGGTCTGGCGCGAGGGCATGGCGCAATGGGCCGCGCTGCGGCAGGTGGTCGACGAGCTCGGCCTGCAGACCCTGGCCAGCGCCACCATGGCCGCTGACAGTGGCGGCTTCGACCTGCGCAGCGACTATCAGGCCATCGACAACGGCACGGCGCCGCTGCCCGGTAGCGGCGCGCTCAGCAGTTCGCCCTACAGCGCACCGGGCACCGCGGCCATGGCCGGCCACGCGCAGCCGGTGATGGGCGGCGAAGTGGTCTATGCCGGCTTCTGGAAGCGCGTGGCTGCCTATGTGATCGACTACTTCGTGCTGCTCATCCCCGGCACGATCATCGGCGTCATTTCCGCCCTGGCACTGGGTGCGGGCATGGGGGCCGCCGGCAGCGGCGAGTCGGCCATCGAGATCATGGGCCAGCTGGTCAGCGGCCTGCTCAACCTGGTGATCTCCATGGTGTACTACACCTGGTTCCACGCCTCGCGCGGCGGTGCCACCCTGGGCAAGATGGCCGTCGGCATCAAGGTCGTGCGCAGCAACGGTGACCGGCTGACCGTGGGACGTGCCTTCGGACGCTACTGGGCCGCCGTGCTGAGCGGCCTGATCCTGTGCATCGGCTACCTGATGGCCGCGTTCACCGAGCGCAAGCAGGGCCTGCACGACATGATGTGCGACACCCTGGTGGTGGACCGCTGGGCCTTCACCGACCAGCCGCAGCTGCAACGCCGCGAGCTGGGCGTGGTCACCATCGCCATCCTGGTCATCACCGCCCTGCTGGCCCTGGCCGGCCTGGTCCTGATGGTGGCGGCCATCGGATTCATCGCCAAGATGGCCTCCTGACCGGCCATCCTCACGCCTGGGCGCTTGACATGGAGCGTCCGGGCGTGATTCCTCTAATAAGGAAACCTGAACGCCCGGCACCCAACCGGGCGTTCAGTTTATGGATTTGCCCGTGGCCGCTTCACTAATGCGGCCGTTTGCTCCACCCTAGCGGCCCCTCCCCTGCGGCTCGCCCCACAGACACTGCTGCCATGCCCAAGCACCTGCTCATCGTCGAATCGCCGGCCAAGGCCAAGACGATCAACAAATACCTCGGCAAGGACTACACCGTCCTGGCCTCGTATGGGCACGTGCGCGATCTGATCCCGAAGGAAGGCGCGGTCGATCCGGACAACGGGTTCGCCATGCACTACGACGTGATCGACAAGAACGAAAAGCACGTCGATGCGATCGCCAAGGCGGCCAAGGGCGCCGATGACATCCTGCTGGCGACCGACCCGGACCGCGAAGGCGAGGCGATCAGCTGGCACATCGCCGAGATCCTGAAGGAGCGCGGGCTGGTCAAGGACAAGCCGATGCAGCGCGTGGTCTTCACCGAGATCACCCCGCGCGCCATCAAGGAAGCGATCAACCAGCCGCGGGCCATCGCCAGCGATCTGGTGGACGCCCAGCAGGCACGCCGTGCGCTGGACTACCTGGTCGGCTTCAACCTGTCGCCGGTGCTGTGGCGCAAGGTCCAGCGCGGCCTGTCCGCCGGCCGCGTGCAGAGCCCGGCACTGCGCATGATCGTCGAGCGCGAGGAAGAGATCGAAGCCTTCATCGCGCGCGAATACTGGTCCATCGCTGCCGAATGCGCGCACCCGTCGCAGCACTTCAATGCCAAGCTGGTGAAGCTGGACGGACAGAAGTTCGAACAGTTCACCATCACCGACGGCGATACCGCCGAGGCTGCGCGCCTGCGCATCCAGCAGGCGGCGCAGGGCTCGCTGCACGTCACCGACGTGGCCAGCAAGGAGCGCAAGCGCCGCCCGGCGCCGCCGTTCACCACCTCCACCCTGCAGCAGGAAGCCTCGCGCAAGCTCGGCTTCACCACCCGCAAGACCATGCAGGTGGCGCAGAAGCTGTACGAAGGCGTGGCGATCGGCGATGAAGGCACGGTCGGCCTGATCTCCTACATGCGTACCGACTCGGTCAACCTGTCGCAGGATGCGCTGGCGGAAATCCGCGACGTGATCGCCCGCGATTACGGCATCGGTTCGCTGCCGGACCAGCCCAACACCTACCAGACCAAGTCCAAGAACGCCCAGGAAGCGCACGAAGCGGTGCGACCGACCTCGGCGCTGCGCACGCCGGCGCAGGTGTCGCGGTTCCTGACCGACGACGAGCGCAGGCTGTACGAACTGATCTGGAAGCGCGCGGTAGCGTGCCAGATGATTCCGGCCACGCTCAACACCGTCAGCGTCGACCTGTCGGCCGGCAGCGAACACGTCTTCCGTGCCAGTGGCACCACCGTGGTCGTGCCCGGCTTCCTGGCCGTGTACGAGGAAGGCAAGGACAGCAAGAGCGCCGAAGACGAGGACGAAGGCCGCAAGCTGCCGGCGATGAAGCCTGGCGACCGCGTGCCGCTGGAACGCATCCTGGCCGAGCAGCACTTCACCCAGCCGCCGCCCCGCTTCACCGAGGCGGCACTGGTCAAAGCGCTGGAAGAGTACGGGATCGGTCGTCCCTCGACCTACGCCTCGATCATCCAGACCCTGCTGTTCCGCAAGTACGTGGAGATGGAAGGTCGCAGCTTCCGTCCGTCCGACGTCGGTCGTGCAGTGTCCAAGTTCCTGTCCAGCCACTTCACCCAGTACGTGGACTACGACTTCACCGCCAGGCTTGAAGACGAGCTGGACGCCGTCTCGCGCGGCGAGGAAGAGTGGATCCCGCTGATGTCACGCTTCTGGGAGCCGTTCAAGGAGCTGGTCGAGGACAAGAAGGAATCGGTCGATCGTGCCGAAGCCAGTGGTGCGCGCGAGCTTGGCACCGACCCGAAGACCGGCAAGCCGGTCAGCGTGCGCCTGGGTCGCTTCGGGCCGTACGCCGCCATCGGCAGCACCGCCGAAGATGCCGAGGAGAAGCCGAAGTTCGCTTCGCTGCGCCCGGGCCAGTCGATGCACACCATCACCCTGGAAGACGCGCTGGAGCTGTTCCTGATGCCGCGCGCGCTGGGTGAGGACAAGGGCGAACCGGTCAGCGTCGGCATTGGTCGCTTCGGCCCGTTCGCCAAGCGTGGCAGCACCTATGCCTCGCTGAAGAAGGAAGACGACCCGTACACCATCGACCTGGCCCGCGCCGTCTTCCTGATCGAAGAGAAGGAAGAGATCGCGCGCAACCGGATCATCAAGGAATTCGAAGGCAGCGACATCCAGGTGCTGAATGGCCGCTTCGGCCCGTACATCAGCGACGGCAGGATGAACGGCAAGATTCCCAAGGACCGCGAGCCCGCCTCGCTGACGCTGGCCGAAGTGCAGCAGCTGATGGAAGAAACCGGCAAGCCGGTGCGCAAGGGCTTCGGCGCGAAAAAGGCCGCTGCCAAGAAGGCACCGGCGAAGAAGGCAGCGGTGAAGAAGGCAGCGGTGAAGAAGGAAGCCGCGCCGAAGAAGGCAGTGGCCAAGAAGGCACCGGCCAAGAAGGCGGCCGCGAAAAAGGCGCCGGCAAAGAAGGTCGCCGCCAAGAAGGCACCGGCGAAGAAAGCGGCCAAGAAGGTCGTCAAGAAGGCCTGATGTGGGACAGCGCCCGGCCATGGGCCGGGCGCAGGCAGTGCAGTACCTGGTCCGCCGCCGCCTCGATGGCGCCGGTCCACCCCATCTGCACGCGGTGGGAGGATAATGAAGGCCCATGCCGGGCCGGTCGCCACCATGAAAGAACTCACCCTGGATTCTGCCGTCACCCTGCTGCGCTCCGGCGGCGTGATCGCCTATCCCACCGAAGCGGTCTGGGGCCTGGGATGCGACCCGTCGCACGAAGCGGCGGTGCACACGGTGCTGCGGCTGAAGCAGCGGCCGATCGAGAAAGGCATGATCCTGGTGGCCGCCGAGCTGGCGCAGCTGGAAGGCTGGGTACGCCTGCAGGCGTTGCCCGACGAGCGTCAGCGTGCAGTGCTGGCCAGCTGGCCCGGCGCCAACACCTGGATTCTTCCTGCCGGATCACGCGCGCCAGGCTGGATCACCGGCGAACACAGCGGCATCGCGGTGCGCATCAGCGCCCACCCGCTGGTGGCGGCACTGTGCCACGCGTGGGGCGGGCCGCTGGTCTCCACCAGCGCCAACCTGGCCGGCGAGCCACCGGCACGCAGCCGCGAGGAACTGGATCCGCGCCTGCTGCGCCTGCTGGACGGCATCCTGGACGGCCCGACCGGCGGCCTGGCCCAGCCGACGCCGATCCGCGATGCGCTCAGCGGCAACGTCCTGCGATCCTGAGCCGCCCTGTGGACGCGCGGATTGCGCCGCGCCGCCGGATCCCGCACGCTGCCTCCATGAGCCCGCTGCGCGCCGCCCTCTGCCTGAGCCTGCTGCTGCCATTGACCGCCACCGCCGGCGACGATGTGCGTGTCTACCGCTGTGTCGGCAGCAATGGCGCCGTGGCACTGCAGGACACGCCGTGCAGCAGCGGCCGCCAGGAAGTGCGCGACCTGCAGCGGCCGCGTGATCCGGCGCCGCAGGTGGTGCGCAGCGACGCCGCGCCCGCAACCAGCACGCCGCCGGCCGTGATCGAGCGCGAGGTCCGGCACGTCTACGTCCAGCCTCCGCAACCGATGTACGAATGCGTTACCGCCGACGGCGAGCGTTACACCAGCGACAGCAACGAAGGCAATCCACGCTGGGTCCCGCTGTGGACCACGGTCTGGTCGCCGCGCGGCCATTTCGGGCCAGGCCATCCCGGGCCTCGCCCGGCCACGGGCGCATCGGCCGGAGGTCCGCCGATCTACCGGCCACCTGCGGTCGGCGTCGGCGTGCAGGTGCCGGCAGGCAACATCCTGGTCCGCGACACCTGCCATGCGCTGCCGCCGCAGGAAGTCTGTTCGCGCCTGCGCGATCGCCGCTGGGAGCTGGACCGCCGCTACAACAGCGCGCTGCAGAGCGAGCGCACCGCGATCAGCAACGAACAGCGCGGTATCGATGCGCGCCTGTCGCGCGACTGCGGGCGTTGAGCCCCTGCCCGTGTAGGCTGCACGCATGAGAAAAGCACTCTGGCTGGTTCTGGCGCTGCTGCCCGCAAACGCGTTCGCCGAGGACATGGTGATCTACCGCTGCACATTCAGCAGCAGCGACGTTCCTACCCTGCAGCGCACGCCCTGCCCCGAAGGCAGCACGCAGCAGATCCAGCGGGTACCGGAGCCATCAGCGACTCCGGCACCGCGCGTGGAGCCGCCCGCCGGCCAGGAAATGGAGCTCGCCCCGTCGTCAGCGCCGCCGCCGGCAGCGGCGGACACGCCGCGCGGGCTCGACCAGGCGCGCACCATCATGGAAGCGGGCATGGTTGAACCCGCTGGCGGCGGCGACGCCATTCTGGACAGCGCAGCGCTGCCGCTGCGGACGGACCCGGCAAGCCGCAGCGACACCGCGCCACGGGCACCGCTGCCGCCGATCTTCCAGTGCAGCAGCGAGGAAGGAAGCCGCTACCTGCACGAGTACGAGGCGGCGCCACCGCACTGCGTGCTGCTCGACGTACAGGGTCTTGGCGGTGTCACCCCGGCCAATGCCGCCAGCTGCGAAGTGGTACGCGACCGCTGCGAGGAGGTTCCCGAGATCCAGCGCTGCGGCAGCTGGCAGCAGCGCCTGCGCGACGCCCGGGGGCGTGAGCGCTTCGCCGCGCCGGAGAACCTCGACGCCGCGCGCAGCGAGCGCGAGCGTCTGCAGGCCGTGCTCGAGGCCAGCGACTGCCCGGTACCGGGGTGAGGACCTGCCGGCGTGGCGCGGGCCCAACGCGGTGACGGTCAGAACCCGTAGCGCAGGAAGCCGCCGTCCACGGCGATGCATTCGCCGGTGACATAACTCGCCGCCGGCAGGCACAGGAAGCCCACGGCCGCGGCGACTTCCTCCGGCTCACCGATGCGGCGCATCGGCGTGCGATCGATGACTTCCTCGTAGTAGTCAGGGTCGGACAACGGCCCGGAGGTGCGGCGCGTGCGGATGTACCACGGCGCCACCGCGTTCACGCGGATGCCGTCCTCGGCCCATTCCACGGCCAGGTTGCGGGTCATCTGATGCATCGCCGCCTTGCTCATGCCGTACACCACGCCACTGCGCACATGGGTCAGGCCGGAGACGCTGCCGACGTTGACGATGGCCGACGACGCGTGACGTGCCAGCAGCGGATGCGCATAGCGCGACAGTTCAAACGCCGAGAACAGATTGGTCTCGAAGATGCCGCGCCACTCGTCCTCGGTATAGTCGATGGCGGCGCGGGTGATGTTGCCACCCGCATTGTTGACCAGCACGTGCAGGCCATCGGCATGGTCCTCGACCCAGTCCAGGATCTGCCGGCGATCCTCGTCGTCGGAGACGTCGGCGGCAAGCGCGCGCACCTGCTGGTCGGGATAGGCGTCGGCCAGCTCGTCGCGCGCGGTTTCCAGCGCGTCGATGTCGCGCCCGACAATCATCAGGTCGGCACCGAAGCCGGCCAGTTCACGCGCGATGGCCAGGCCGATGCCGGCGCTGGCGCCGGTGATCAGTGCGGTCTGCCCGTCCAGTCGCCACCGTTGCTGTGTCATGTGTCCTCCCGGGCTGCGCCCGCTGTGTTCCGATGCAGAAAGGATACGCGCTCACGGCACGCCCCTGCCGGCGGTGCCACACTGGCCGCACGCCCGTCGTGGAGAGCCGCCATGCGCATCCTGATCCTGTCCGTACTGCTGTCGGCGACTGTATTGCTGGCCGGCTGCCAACGCCCACCGGCACCGGACCCGGAACGGCCGCCGGAACCCCAAGCACTGGCCCGTGCAGCGCAGCAACCGATCGATCGCGCGCGCGCCGTGCAGAAGACCGTCGATGATGGCGCCGAGCGCGAGCGCAGCGCGGAAGCCGACGCAGCGCGCTGATCGCCGCGATGGCGCTGTCAGCGGAGCGCCGCCAAACGAAAACGCCCGGCCAAGGGCCGGGCGTTTTCCGTCGATCCACGCTACGCGTGGCTGGCTGTGCTCAGAACCCGCAGAAGCAGTACGCCAGGGTCTTTACCGGAGCGCCGTTACCCTTCTCGCGCGCGGCGTTCTCGACGAAGCGCAGCTGGGTATCCACTTCCGGCATCGTGCGCGCCAGCATCATCCGCGCCACGCCCGAATCGGACAGCATCCAGGCACCAGTACGGCTGCCGGCAAACCCACTGACGAACTGCGCGAACGGGGTCGCGGCCTTTTCGATGTAACGCACGCGGAACTTGTCTTCGCCGCCCAGCTTGGCGCGGCTGGCGGCGTCGGCCACGGCGTCTTTCAGGCCACCGAAGGCATCGACCAGACCACGTTCCTTTGCCTGCGCGCCACTCCAGACACGGCCACGGGCCACCTCATCAATGGCCTCGACCGGCTTCTTGCGTGCTTCGGCGACACGTCCGGTGAAGTCGGCGTAGCCCTTGTTGATGACCGTCTGGATGACCTGGCCCACCGCCGGATCCATCGGACGGGTGACGTCGAACGCACCGGCGAAGCGCGTGGTACCGACACCATCGGTATGCACGCCGATCTTGTCCAGCGCGCGGCTGAAGTTCGGGATCATGCCGAAGATGCCGATCGAACCGGTGATGGTCGAGGGATCGGCGTAGATGCGATCGGCATTCATGCTGATCCAGTAACCACCGGACGCGGCCAGGTCACCCATTGACACCACCACCGGCTTGCCGGCGGCCTGCAGGGCCACCACTTCACGGCGGATCTGCTCGGAGGCGAACACTTCGCCACCCGGCGAATTCACGCGCAGCACCACGGCCTTGACCTGCTCGTCGTCGCGCGCAGCGCGCAGCAGCGCCGACGTGGACTCACCACCGATGCGGCCGGCCGGCAGGTCACCGCCACTGATCTCGCCGGCGGCAACCACCACGGCCACCTGCGGGCGTGCATCCACCGGACTACGGCGGGCGTCGAGCAGGGCCATGTAGCGACCGAAATCGACATTGCGGAAGCCGCCCTCAGCGTCTTCATCGGCCACGCCGCGTTCGATCATCAGGTCTTCGAACTCCTCGCGGGTCTTCAGCGCGGTCACCAGCTTCTGCTGCAGGGCGAACTTGGCCAGATCGCCACCGGCAGCCGCCACGCCTTCGGGCAGCGTATCGATGCCGGCGGCCAGTTGCGCCGGATCCAGCCGGCGCGCCTTGGCGATGTCGCCCAGATAGCGCTGCCACACGTCGTTCATCCAGTACAGGTCGGCTTCCTTGGCCGCCGGCGAAGCAGCATCAAGCACATAGGGCTCGGCCGCGGACTTGTACTCGCCCACCTTGAACAGGTGCACGTCCACGCCCAGCTTGTCCTGCAGGCCGGAGCGGAAGTACTGGCGGTAGCGGCCCAGACCCTCGAGCACCACCGATCCCATCGGATCCAGGTAGACCTCGTCGGCCTGCGCAGCCAGCAGGTACTGCGACTGGCCCATGCTTTCGCTGTAGGCCACCAGCTGCTTGCCGGACGCGCGCAGGCTCTGCAGCGCGGCGGCGACTTCACGCAGCGAGGCGAAGCCGGAGGGCTGCAGCTTGTCCAGTTCCAGCACCACGCGCTCGATCTTCTTGTCCTCGCGCGCCGACTCGATCACCCGGACCAGGTCACGCAGCTGGACCTCTTCGGCGCTGTTGTCGCCCACGGCCTTGGCCAGCGCGCGGCTGACCGGATCGGCGCTGAACTGCTCGACCAGGCGCCCTTCCGGTGCGATCACCAGGGTCGTGCGGTCCTGCAGCGATTTGCTGGCACCGGCGCCCATGCCGGCGGCGATGACGAACACCACCAGCAGCAGGAACAGCAGGCCGAAGAACACCAGGTTGAGGATCAACCGGCGGGTGAAATTCATGACGTCCCACAGCCCGATGAAGAAACTGGCGACGGGATTGCGACGCGCCTGGGGCAGCGGGGGCACGGGTTGATTCATGGAGCGCTCCGGATGGCTTCTTGCCGTGGTAACAGCATAGCCGGTGCCGTGTGAGGCGGCATCGGACACAAGTCAGGGGATCGCCCGTCACGGGGTGACGGGCGGAGGGTCAGGACAGCGCGGACTGGCCGATGCGCTGGCTGCTGCGACGCAGGCGCCAGCCCATCAGGATGGCGGCGGCAGTGAGGCCGACGATCAGGCCGATCCACATGCCCTGCGGGCCCATGCCCAGCCCCAGGCCGAGCCCGGCGCCGAGCGGCATGCCCAGGCCCCAGTAGGCGAACATGGCGATGAACATCGGCACGCGGGTGTCCTTCAGGCCGCGCAGAGCTCCGGCCGACAGCACCTGGATGCCGTCCGGGAACTGGAAGGTGGCCGCGTACAGCAGCAGCGTGGAGGCCAGGCCGGCCACCGCCAGATCGTTGGTGTACACCCCGACGATGGCATCGTGGCCGAACAGCAGCACCAGCGCGGACAACGTCTGTGTACCCATGATGATCGCGTAGCCGGCCCAGGCTGCACGACGCACACCGAAGCCATCACCCCGCCCCACTGCATGACCCACGCGCACCGTGGTGGCCTCGGCCACGCCCATCGGGATCATGAAGCACAGCTGCGCCACGTTGATCGCGATCTGGTGGGCTGCCGCCTCGTTGGCGCCGAGGCGGCCGATCAGCAGCGCGGTGACGATGAACAACCCACCTTCCATCAGCACGGTGATGCCGATCGGCAGACCGGTGCGCAGCAGGTCCCAGATCGCCTTCCAGCGCGGCCACTCGAAGTGCGAGAACAGCTGCAGATGGGCGAATCGCCGGGTACGCCACAGATAGAGGGCAAATGCGCTTGCCTGCAACCACATCATCACCGCCGAGGCGATGCCCAGGCCCTCGGCACCCAGCTCCGGGAAGCCCAGCTTGCCGTTGGCCAGCACGTAGCCCATCGGCGCCAGCACCACCAGGCCGCCGAAGCCGATCAACATGGTCGGCAGCGTCCAGTGCATGCCCTCGCTGAGATAGCGCATGCAGAAGTACAGCGTCAGCGCCGGCCCGCCCCAGCGCACCGCATGCAGGAACGCTGTTGCGCCGGGCACGATGTCCGGCGCGATGCCGAAGGCGGGCAGCAGCGGCGGCACCACCGTGAGGAAGGTGAACATGATCAGGCCCAGGCCCAGCGCCAGCCACAACGCCTGCCGGAACAGCGGACCGATCTCGCGCTCGCGGCCGGCGCCGTGCAGCTGTGATACGGAGGCGGTCAGCGAGATCAGCGTGCCGATCGGAATCAGCATCGGCAGCCAGAGCAGGGCCGTGCCGATGGTCACGGCCGCCAGGGTTGAGGTGGCGTGATGACCGGCAATCACGTTGTCGACGAAGGAGATCAGGCCGGTGGAGACATGCCCGAGCACGAGCGGCAGGGCGAGCAGACCGGTGGCGCCGACTTCCTTGCTGAAGCGCGGCGTGGAGGTTGCGTTGGACATGGGATGCAGAACGCGAACTGCGGTTGCGCGCGAAGGGCACAGGCACCGGGTTGCGGGCCGTCATCTTACGCGCGCGGTGCGTTCATTCCCATGACATGGCGTGAACGCTGGGTTTGACCGCGCGCTTACTGGCCGGCCTGGCGCTTGAGCCAGGCGTCTCGTTCCGCAGCAGGTACGGCGAGGAACGCGCTGCGCACCGCATCGCGTTCCTGCGGCGGCGTGCGCTGGGCCACCAGCGCCAACTGCGCCAGCTGTGCCGGGCTGAGCTGGTGCAGCACGGCCAGTGCACTGTCGCGCTGCTGCGGTGGCAGGAAGCCGAACAGCCCATGCAGCTTGGGAAACTCCACGCCCAGTTGCGGCCCCAACCGCCAGCCATCGCGGAACGCCTGGTCCTGTGCCTGGAATTGCGAGCGCAGGCGCTCCTGCTGTGCGGCCGGCAGCGCGGCGAACCGCGTGGCCGCCTGACGGATGCGTTCGCGCTCGCTTTCCGGCAGCGCGCGCCAAGCGGCGTAGTCGGCGCGGCGCTGCCGCTGCTGCTGCGCGTCGAGCTGGACGAACGCGGTGGGTGCCGCCGATGGCGGGACCACGGGCGCGGCCGCCGGCGCGGGTGGCAGTGGAACATTCAGGGTCTGGGGCGTTGCGGACAGCGACAACGGGATGGCCAGCAGCAGGCTGGTGATCACGGACTTATTCATCGGCGGCGGCGGTTTCCAGCACTGCGCTGGCCGGCTCTGGCCGGCTCGGCTTGGTCTGCGACTCGTCCACCGGCAGCGGACCACCGGCGGCCGTCCAGGCATACAGATCGGCCTCGGCCAGCAACGGATAATCGCGGTCGGCCAGCATTGCTGCGTCATCGCTGGCCGGGGCGCTGTCCGCCTGCGGCGTGGCAGCGACCGTGCTCGGCGGCAGCGCCTCGACCGTGACCGGGCCGGCCTCGGCAACCACCCCCTCCGGCAGCGGCGCATCGCTCACCAGCGACCGACCGCTCCAATGGCGCCAGCCCAGAGCGGCTGCCAGCAGTACTGCCACCGTCAGCAGCAGGATCGCCGGCCCGCGCCAGCGCGGTCGGGCATCGGGGCGCCGGCGCCGGGGGCTGGCAGCGCTCCGTTCATCGCGCTGCGGTGCCCTCCAGCTGGACGTCGGCGCCTGCGGATTGCTGCTGGTGGCAGCTGCCGGCTGCTGCAGCTGCTGCAGCCGCTGCGCCGGCAGGTCGCGGATGCGCTGCTGCACCTGTTCGGCCAGGCCGCGCCAGGCAACGGCATCCGGCTGACCCTGGGCATCACGCGGGCAGGCATCGGCCAGCAGCTGCTGGTAGCCGGCCTCATCACGATCGAGTACCCGCGTGGCGATGTTCTCATCCAGGCTGCCGCCCACCCGCAGCAGCAGGGCCAGCCGTGGCAGCGGTGCCATGCCGCCCAGTGCGGCGAGTGCCGGCGGCCACTGGCCCGGGGCCGGCTCGCGCAGTGCCTGCCGCTGCCCCAGCAGGGTCCAGAAGCGGGTCGGCCACTGTGCCATCGGCAGATCGCTGGCAACGGCCGAGAAGGCGCGCATCACCGCCACCAGGGTCTGCTCGGCCCGGGCCGGGTCGCCGCATTGCAGCTCCGCCACTACCAGGGCACGGCGCTCTACGCCACGCAGAAACGCCGACAGCGCACCGGCCGCGGTCGAGGAAACAGGGGCGGGCACAGCGGTCATCGGTCACTCCAGAGGTCTGCCGGCATGATAGCGGCAGGCCATCGGCGCCCGGCAGGACTTGCGTCCGTGGGCACTTCATGCTGCAGGTTGTGCACAGCACCACGCTGGCGCCCGGCAAAACCGCGACATCTCGCTGAATTCACTCTGTTTCAGCAATGTTTCACACATAACATATTGATTTTAATACATTTTAAAGTATGGCGATTTTTTGACCAACCCAAGGGCGAGGCCGTCGCCATCGGCGTCCTGCGCAGCCGTTGACCGGTAACGCACAGTGTTATCCACAGAACGTGTGGATAAGACTGAATCTCCAATGGACACCGATATTTAGGTGACATTTATGATTCGGCGACGTCCCCCGTGTGGGCCTTCCGGGCGGCATGCGGGTGCACACGGCCCGTTACACTGCCCCGATGCTCGACCCGATTCCGACCCTGCAGGTCGCCCTGCCCGTCCCCCTGCCCCGCCTGTTCGACTATCTGTCGCCGCAGGGCGATGCCCCGGACGTGGCGGTCGGCTGCCGGGTGAAGGTGCCGTTCGGCAACCGCGAACTCATCGGCGTGGTGGCCGGCCACGGCCAGGCCGACGACGGCCAGGGCCTGCGTCAGGCGCTCGCGTGGTGCGACCCCGCGCCCCTGCTGCAGGGCGAACTGTGGCAGAGCCTGCAATGGCTGGCCCGATACACCCACGCGCCGCTGGGCGAAGTGCTGAGCACGGCCCTGCCGGGGCCGCTGCGGCACGGCGAAGCCCTGCCCGACACCCATCATTGGGGCTGGCAGCTGACCGCCGCAGGCCACGCGCAGCGCGGCACGCTGCGCGCAGGCAGCCGCCCGCGGCAGTTGGCGGAACTGCTGGCCGACGCCGTCGTGGACGAGGACGTGCTGGGGGCGCGCATGGAGGACTGGCGCAGCGCGGCGCGCAGTCTCGGCAAGCGCGCACTGGCCGAGCGCGTTGCACTGAGCGTGGCGCCACAGCACGCGCAACCGCTGCCCGGCCCGACCCTCAATCCGGACCAGGCCGAAGCCGTTGCCGCGATCAACGCCGCGGAGGGGTTCCAGCCCTTCCTGCTCGATGGGGTGACCGGCAGCGGCAAGACCGAGGTCTACCTGCAGGCGATCATCCACTGCCTGGCCCAAGGCCGGCAGGCGCTGGTGCTGGTGCCCGAAATCGGACTGACGCCGCAGACCCTGGCGCGTTTCCGCGGCCGCCTGGGCATCGCCGTGCATGCGCTGCATTCGGGATTGAACGACAACGAGCGCGCGCGCGTCTGGGCAGCCGCCTCGCGCGGCGAAGCGCGGGTGATCGTCGGCACCCGCTCGGCGGTGTTCACGCCGCTGCCGCAGGCCGGCCTGCTGATCGTGGACGAGGAACATGACGGCAGCTACAAGCAGCAGGACGGCATCCGCTACCACGCGCGCGATTTCGCCCTGGTGCGTGCCAAGGCGATGGGGGTTCCGGTGCTGCTGGGCAGCGCGACACCGTCGCTGGAAACCCTGCACAACGCCTATGCCGGTCGTTACCTGCACCTGCGCCTGAAGCAGCGCGCCGGCGACGCTCGGCCGCCACGCGTGCGCATCCTGGATGTGCGCAAGCGTCCCCTGCAGGACGGTCTCTCGGCCGAAGTGCTGGCCGGCATCGGCGAGCACCTGCAGCGCGGCCAGCAGGTGCTGGTGTTCAAGAACCGGCGTGGTTACGCACCGGTACTGCTGTGCCATGACTGCGGCTGGACGGCGCCGTGCCAGCGCTGTGATGCGCCGATGACCGTGCATGGCGGCGGCCGTCGCCTGCAGTGCCATCACTGCGGTGCGCGGCAACCGGCGCCACTGGCCTGCCCCGCCTGCGGCAGCCTGGCCCTGCAGCCACAGGGAATCGGCACCGAGCGGCTGGAGGAGCACCTCACCGCCGCCTTCGCCGAGTACCCGGTGGTGCGCATCGACCGTGGCACCACCGCCCGCCGCGATGCGCTGGAACAGCAGCTGGCCAAGCTGGGGGACCAGGCCGGCATCCTGGTCGGCACGCAGATCCTGGCCAAGGGCCACGATCTGCCCAGACTCACGCTGGTGGTGGTGGTCGGCATCGACGAGGGCCTGTTCTCGGCCGATTTCCGCGCCAGCGAGAAACTTGCGCAGCAGTTGATCCAGGTCGCCGGCCGCGCCGGGCGCGCCCGCGATCCGGGCGAGGTGTGGCTGCAGACCCACCATCCGGGTCATCCCCTGCTGGAGACGCTGGTCAACGGCGGCTACCACCCGTTCGCGCAGGCCGAGCTGAACCAGCGGCAGGCCGCCGGCTTCCCGCCATTCGCGCATCTGGCACTGATGCGTGCCGAAGCGCAGCAGGTGGAGCACGCCAACGCGTTCCTGCTGGCTGCACGGCGACTGCTGGGCGAACAGGCGCTGGTGGAAGCGTACGGACCGATGCCGGCACCGATGCCGCGCCGGGCCGGCTACCAGCGCACGCAGCTGCTGCTCTCATCGGCACAGCGCCCGCCTCTGCACGGCGTGCTGGCGCAGCTGGTACCGCAGCTGTATGCCTTGCCGGAAGCCCGCAAGGTGCGCTGGTCGCTGGATGTGGATCCGACGGATCTGTATTGAATGCAAGCGGAATCCGCCGGGCATGGCCCGGCGCCATCGTTACCGCACGCGATTCCCGCTTACGTCAGCGGTGACATCACGCCGCGCTGGTAAGCGGGTCGCTCACGCAGGCGGGCGTACCACTCGGCCAGGTGGGGCAGGTCCGGACGCTGGATCGGCAGTTCATACCAGGCGTACACCAGTGAACCCAACGGGATGTCGCCCATCGCGAATGTCGCGCCCGACAGCCACGGCTGCGTGGCCAGCGTCGCATCGGCCATCGCCAGGTAATCGGCGGCGCGGACGATGGCGGCATTGATGCGCGATTCGTCGCGGTCTGCCGGCGCGGTGCGCATGATGCCCCAGATCAGATCGCTGTACAGCGGCGCCATCCGCGAGGTGCTCCAGTCCATCCATTTCTCGGCCTGTGCGCGTTCCATCGGATCCTCCGCGTACAGTGTCCCCAGCGCGTAGCGCGCGCTCAGGTAACGCACGATGGCGTTGGACTCCCACAGCGGCAGGCCCTGGTCCTCGATCACCGGCACCAGGCTGTTGGGGTTCATCGCCAGGTATTCCGGCGTCTGTGTGCCACCGTGGCTGCCGCCCACTTCGATGGACTCGTAGGGCAGGCCGATCTCTTCGGCACACCACAGCACCTTGCGGACGTTGCTGGAATTGCGACGGCCCCAGATCTTCAACATGCGGGTATTCCTTGCGGGCAATGCGAGCGGCAACGATACGCCTGATCGGTGTACATGTGGGCGTGCGGAATGATGCGCGGGGGCGTCGGCCGGGCATGGCCCGGCGCTACCGGTTCTTCTTCGGCAGCGCGCGCACGTAGGACGACTTGCCATCCTTCTTCAGTTCGAACAGACCGATCGCCGCCAGCAGATCACTCAGCTTTCCATAGCCATAGTTGCGCGAATCGAACGAGGCCTGGTTGGCGATCTGGCTGCCCACCGGCCCCAGGTGCGACCAGCCGTCTTCGCCTTCCGCTGCGGACACGGCGCGGCGCAGCATCTTCACCAGACGTGTATCGCTGCGCATTTCCGCGCCGCTCTTGCGCGGGCGCACTTCCTCGCCGCTGCCCGTCTCACCGGTGGCCGGCTCGATGGCACCCGGCTCTGCCGTGCCCTGTTCCACTTCCGGCACGCTGGCATGGGCCTGGCCCAGTGCTTCCAGATAGGTGAATTTGGAACAGGCATTGACGAAGGGCTCCGGCGTCTTCTTTTCGCCGAAGCCATACACCTTCACCCCGTCGGTCAACAGCCGCATCACCATTGGAGTGAAATCAGCATCGCTGGAGACGATGGCGAAGCCGTCGAGGTTGCGCGCGTACAGCAGGTCCATCGCATCGATCACCATGGCCATGTCCGAGGCGTTCTTGCCCTTGCTGTAGGCGAACTGCTGGATGGGCCGGATCGCGTACTCGTGCAGCACCGCCTCCCAGCCTTTCAGCCGTGGGCTCTTCCAGTTGCCGTAGGCACGGCGGACATTGGCCACGCCGTAGCGGGCCACCTCCGCCAGCACTTCGTCGATCTTCGATGCGGGCGCGTTGTCGGCGTCGATCAACAGGGCGATGCGCTTTTCCGGTTCGCTCATGGGCCTCTCGCTGGCGGTTGCCTGAATCCGAGTATCGCCGATCCGCGCGCACGCTGACGTGACAGGCCGCCGCCGTGCGAAGATGCCGGACGGTTCCCCATGCCCCCTGGAGTGAGTCGATGAGTCGTGAGCGCGTTCCCCACCTGGTCGTTGTCGGCGGCGGTTTTGCCGGCCTCTGGGCCACCCGTGCGCTGGCACGCGAACGCATCCGCATCACCCTGGTCGACCGCCGCAACCATCACCTGTTCCAGCCGCTGCTGTACCAGGTCGCGACCGCAGGCCTGTCAGCGCCGGACATCGCCGCACCGCTGCGCCACATCCTCGGCCACCAGCGCAACGTGGAAGTGCGGCTCGGTGAGGTCGTGGCCATCGACAGGCAGGTCCGCCAGGTGCGGCTGGCCGACGGCAGCACGCTGGACTACGACAGCCTGCTGCTGGCTACCGGCGCCACTCACGCCTACTTCGGCAACGACCAGTGGGCCGATGATGCGCCCGGCCTGAAGACCCTCGACGATGCCATTGCCCTGCGCCGCAAGCTGCTGCTGGCGTTCGAGCGCGCCGAAGCCGAACCGGACCCGGCCAGGAAGGCGGCGTGGCTCAGCTTTGCCGTCGTCGGCGGCGGCCCGACCGGCGTCGAACTGGCGGGCACCCTGGCCGAGATTGCACGCCATACGCTGCGCAATGAATTCCGCCACATCGATCCGGCCAGCGCCAAGGTGCGCCTGGTGGAAGCCGGTCCACGCGTGCTGTCCTCGTTCCCGGAAGTGCTCTCGCTGAAGGCGCGCCGGCAGCTGGAAAAGCTGGGTGTGGAAGTGCTGACCGGAACGCCGGTGAGCAACATCGACAGCCAGGGCTTCACGCTGGGTGACCAGTTCGTGCCGGCGCGCACCGTGGTGTGGGCGGCCGGCGTGGCCGCCTCGCCGCTGGCGCGCACGCTGGACGTGCCACTGGACCGTGCCGGGCGCGTGCAGGTGCAGCCGGACCTGACCCTGCCCGGGCATCCGGAACTGTTCGTGGCCGGCGATCTGGCCGCGGTGAACCAGGCCAACGGCAAGCCCGTGCCCGGCGTAGCGCCCGCCGCCAAGCAGATGGGCAAGTACGTGGCCGAGGTCATCCGTGCACGCCTGCACGGCAGGCCGGAGCCCGGGCCCTTCAAGTACGCGGACTACGGCAACCTGGCCACCATCGGCCGCATGGCCGCCATCGTGCACCTGGGGCGCCTGCAGCTGTCGGGCGTGCTGGCCTGGTGGTTCTGGCTGGCCGCGCACGTGTTCTTCCTGATCGGCTTCCGCAACCGCATCGTGGTGCTGCTGAACTGGGCGGTGGCGTATTGGAGCTACCAGCGCAGCGCACGCATCATCTTCGGCGATGACCAGGATGACCGCCGGCCGAAACGGTAGCGCAGGTCTGCAACGGGGTCAGATCCCTTTCCTGCGGAAAGGGATCTGACCCCACGTTGGGCACGGCGCTACAAAGATGCGGAATCCAATGCCTGCAACCACGCCAGCTTGCGCTCGCGCGGCAGCTGTTTGAGCTGCCATTCGGCGCGCGAGGCGGCGGAGCGGTCCGGGTACTCGCGCACGGCCAGGATGCGCAGCGGCGGGCGGGCCCGGGTGTAGCGCGCCCCCGTGCCGGCGCGATGGGCGGCGAAACGCGCGTCCACGTCGGTGCTGATGCCAGCGTAGTAGCTGCCATCGTGGCATTCGAGCAGGTACAGGAACCACGGGCGGTGGGACGGGGCCATGCCGGGATTATGCCGTGCTGCACCGCAGCGGATATACTGCCCGCGAATGCAGGAGAGAGGCGCCGCGCTGGCGCCCGCCGAAGGCGCAGGCTCCCATGATCGCTCAGGCCGGTGGGCTGGAATCCCACCAACCATGCATTCGACTCGCCGAGCTGGAGAGAGGTCACCGGGCATGCCCGGTACGATCCGCCGAAGGGGCACGCGGCCTACGCCGCTGAACTCTCAGGCAAAAGGACAGCGGGAGCGGCACCGGTCATCGTCATCCCGTCATTGCGCAGGCAATGGCGGCGTCCGCGCATGGCCGGCCCCACCGCGTCCGGAGCCTGCCCCATGTTGCTGTCCATCATCTACCTGATTGCCATTTCCGCCGAAGCCATGACCGGCGCACTGTCCGCGGGACGCCGCCGCATGGATCTGTTCGGCGTGGTCATGATCGCCTGCGTTACCGCGCTCGGCGGTGGTTCACTGCGCGACATCCTGCTTGGCCACTATCCGCTGGGCTGGGTCAAACATCCCGAGTACCTCGGCTTCACCGTGTGCGCGGCGCTGATCGCCACCTGGGTCGCACGCTGGATGCACCACTTCCGCCGCACCTTCCTGGTGCTCGACGGCCTGGGCCTGATCGCCTTCACCCTGATCGGCTGCTCGATCGCGCGCGAGGCCGGTCATGCCACGCCGATCGTGCTGATCGCCGGCATGCTGACCGGCGCGTTCGGCGGCGTGCTGCGCGACATTCTGTGCAACGAAGTGCCCCTGATCTTCCAGAAGGAGCTGTACGCGATCATCGCGCTGCTGACCGGCGCCGCCTATCTGCTGCTGCTGCACTGGAACGTGCCCGATGCCACGGCCATCCTGTGCTGCCTGGCGGGCGGCTTCGCCCTGCGCCTGCTGGCGATCCACTACCGCTGGGAAATGCCGAAGTTCGTGTATCACGACGAAGTGCATTGAACGATGGCGTGTTCGCCGGGCGTGGCCCGGCGCTCCCCTTCGTGCCCTGCACCACCCCGGCGATGGACCTGGCGCTGTCGCTCATGCGCAGCGCCAGGCGCATCGCCGGTGCGGACGGGCCGGTCTCCAACTCCGACCGGCCCTGATCGCGGCCGCACCCCCGCAGGCGCAGGCCGCCATCCACACACATGCCGCGCTCAGGCGGCTTCTGACACCGTCACTTCGCGACGGGCGCGCACGGCCGCAGCCAGTCGCTCCAGCACCGTCACCGTGGTGTCCCAGTCGATGCAGCCATCGGTGATGCTCTGCCCGTAGACCAGCGGCTGGCCTTCCACCAGTTCCTGCCGGCCTCCCACCAGATGGCTCTCGATCATCACGCCCACGATGCGCTGTTCGCCTTCCTCCAGCTGAACGGCGATGTCTTCGATCACCTTCGGCTGGTTTTCCGGGTTTTTCAGGCTGTTGGCATGGCTGGCATCGATCATCAGCCGCGTCGGCAGCCTGGCCTTGGCCAGTGCCTGGCAGGCGTCGGCCACGCTGGCCGCGTCGTAGTTCGGCTGCTTGCCGCCGCGCAGGATCACATGGCAATCCGGGTTGCCGGTGGTCGAAACGATGGCGGTGCCGCCCTGCTTGGTCACCGACAGGAAGTGATGCGGGTTGGAGGCCGCGCCGACCGCATCGGCCGCGATCTTGACGTTGCCATCGGTGCCGTTCTTGAAGCCCACCGGGCACGACAGGCCGGAGGCCAGTTCGCGGTGCACCTGGCTTTCGGTGGTGCGTGCGCCGATCGCGCCCCATGCCACCAGGTCGGCGATGTACTGCGGCGAGATCACGTCGAGGAATTCAACGCCGGCCGGCAGGCCCAGCTTGTTGATGTCGCGCAGCAGGCCGCGGGCAATGCGCAGGCCCTTGTCGATCCGGAAGCTGCCGTCCAGGTCCGGGTCATTGATCAGGCCCTTCCAGCCCACCGTGGTGCGCGGCTTCTCGAAGTACACGCGCATGACGATCTCCAGCTCGCCGGCCAGCGCGTCGCGCAGCGGCTTCAGGCGCTGTGCGTACTCGATGGCCGCATTCGGATCGTGGATCGAACACGGGCCGACCACGACCGCCAGGCGATCGTCGCGGCCATGCAGGATCTGGTGCAGGGCCGCGCGCGAAGCACTGACGGTGTCGGAGGCTTCATCGTCACACGGCAGCATCGCCAGCAGCTGGGCAGGCGGTGTGAGCGGTTCGATGGTGCGGATGCGCAGGTCGTCGGTATGGGGGGGCATGGGGGAGGTCTCCGGTACGTAGGGGGGTCCCCAGCGAGGCGGCATGAAAAAAGCCGCCAGGTTCGCTGGCGGCTTTCGGGAATGCGTCTGAAGCTTTCTTCAGGGTGAGCGCAGTCCTTCCTCCGCCAGTGGCTTCGGAAAGTAATACCAGTAAAAGCGGGTAGCGGCTGCGTTCATGGGGTGTATTGATAGCACAGCTTCTGCGCAGCACAAAATGTTTCATCCGCAACTGGGGAAGCGGTTCAGCAGCACGGCGATCTAGCGACTGCCATGCACTTCCACGTCCAGCAGCAGGCCCTCGTGGATATCGGCCCAGCGCTCCAGCACCTGATCCAGCTCCCGCCTCGCCTCCTCCAGCTGCTCGGGGTTGAGCAGGGACCGCGCCGTGTAGAGATCGGAGACCAGCCGCCGCAGGGTCGATTCCGGTATCGCCACCGAGGGCCCGTCCACATCCGGCAACTGCAACGCCGGGGTGTCGCCGGGAGGGCCGAACAGCGTGACCTGGAGCGTGCTCTGCATGATCGACTTCCCTGTGGGTAGACGTGGGCAATGCACTGTTTACCGCGTTCGGATGACCGGCGCATGTGCCGGTGTACGGATCGATCGTGTCGCGACTGGACCGATGGTGCCACCACGTTGAGATCTTCCTTCCAGGCTTCCCACTCTCCGGCCTGGAGGGGCCTGCAGGCGCTCAATGCGCGGTTATACGGGCAACGGCATATGCGATACTTCCTCCGTCTCCATGACGTGTCGCGTACTGCCTTGGCATTCCACGCGGACATGTGCTCAAGATGGTTTGCCACCGGAAAAGGGTGGCCGGGTCGGCAAAGCCCGTGTGTCACTGAAGTTCGCGTTTGTCAGCCGGCGTCGCCTTGGGCGGCGCCGGCTGGCAATCCGTCCGCGTTCCATGGCGGGCGGTGCGGGGGGGCGCTTGCGCCCGCCGGATCAGTGACCCGGTCTTTGCCGCCACGTACCGTCCGCCACCTCTTCCGGTGGCGGTGTCGTCTGTCCTGTACGGAGCACACGCCATGAAAACACCACACGTTCCCTTCCCGGGTGCCCACCCCGATCCGGCCAATGCCGATCAGGCGCCGATCGATCCCAACAGTCTGGTCGCCAATCTGCAACGCATCGGCAGCGGTGCGGCCGCCGATGGCCAACCCTGGCCCGAACGCCATCCAGCGAACGGCCGGCGCATGATGCTGGCCGATGCCGATGGCGCACTGGCCGGCCTGCGCATCGTGCAGGAGGTGCTGCTGGCCGCCGAACGCTGCCGCCAGAATGCCGCGCCCGAACATCACGTGAGCGACCGGGTGATGGAAGGGTTGATGCTGGCATCCCTGGGACTGGCCACGCATGCGGCCGAACGCCTGCAGCCCCACTAGCCGCGTCCGCGCAATGTGACCGGGCCCGAGGGCCCGGTCATGGGCCGGCACCCGCCGGATCACAGTGAACGCAGTGCGCGCCTGCGGATGTAGGCGTTGGCAGGGCTGTCGCGCTCGCGTTGCCAGCGTGTGCACAGGTCACGCAGCCACTGCGGCTGGGTCTTCCCGGCATCGTTGAGCCAGTTGCCGACGGAATCCTGCACATAGCGTTCGGGATCATCAGCCAGTGCCTCCAGCAGCGAATGCGCGTGTTCGGGATGCTGCTTGAAAAGAGCGATGTGCGCCGCCCAGACGCCACGGGGACGCAGTGCTTCACAGGCAAACCGGCGCAGATGCGCGGACGGTTCCTGCGTCCACGGCTGCAGGCATTCAAGCGCCAGCAGTGGCCCGGCAACGATGTCGGTGCGCAGTGCCAGCCACGCCCATTCGCGCACGCCGAAATGCGGATCATCTGCCAACGGGCGCATCTTCTCCAGCTTCACCGGCAGGGAGGCGGTGGCATCGCCACCGATCAGGTAGCAGGCCCAGCCGCGCACGGTGTCGGATGCATGCGACTGCCATTGTGCAGGATCACCCTGCCTGGCCTCACGCAACAGCGTTGCCGCCAGAACCATGCGCTGGGTAATGCCTTTGCTGGCGGCATCGCGCATGCATTGAATGGCAGTCTCCGGCAGCACCGCAACGGTCTGCAGCAACACCGCGAAGTCCACGGCCAGACATTCCGCCAGATGCGTGCTGGCGGCTGCCCCGGTATTCAGCTGATGCTTTCGCGCCGGGCTGATCGCTGCGCTCACTGCAGGTCCTTCCGTCCGCCGCCGGTGTGCTGCCACACCTTGGCCAGCAGCTGTGAGAGCTGCACCTGCTCGGCAGTGTCCAGGCCGTTGAACAGGCCCGCGATCCACTGCGTGTGCTGATTGAAGAGGTCTTCGGCCAGGCGCTTGCCCTGCGCGGTCAGCACGATCTGCAGGCGACGACCATCGTCCGCATCGCTGCGCCGCTGCAGCAGACCTTCGCGCTGCAGGCCATCGAGCAGGCCGCTGATGGTGGCGCGGGTCACGCCTGCACGTTCGGCCAGCGCATGCGGCGACAGTGTGCCGCCGGCACCGTGCAGCAGGAACAGCACGATGAAGCGGCCTTCACTGAGCCCGTGCGGTGCCAGCCGGCGGGCGCAGTCGCGATCGATCGCCGAGGACAGCGACAGCAGCTGGAAGCACAGATGCAGCAGGGCGACATTGGCGTGGCCACGTCGCCGGGCCTCGTCCAGAAGGGCGCCATGTTTTGCATCAAGCACGGTGATTTCCAATATGTTTAGGCGCCTAATCATACTCATGGCGGGATGGAACGCAACACCTACGGGGCCTGCCGCCGGGCCCGGCCGGGCGCACTCCTCGCGCAGGGGGCTGCAAGCAGCCGAAGCTGCGGTAGCATCGCGCCACGTCCCGCCAGGAGTTCCACGCATGCGCCGTGCCGTCCTGCTGTTGCTGACGCTGTTCCCCGCCGCCGTAATGGCCGCTCCCCCTCCCGTGCCCTCCCCGGCCCGGATCGATGCCGAAGCCATGCGCCTGATGCAGGTCGCCCACGCCCGCGGGATGGCAGTGGCCGTCGTCGACGGTGGCAAGGTCGTGCACGTCGCCGCCTATGGCGAGCGCAACGCTGCCGGCGAACCGCTGCAGACCGACACGGTGATGTATGCGGCATCGCTGACCAAGATGGCCTTCGGCCACCTGATCGCGCAGCTTGCACAGGACAAGGTGATCGATCTGGATGCCAGCATCGCCAGCGCGCTGGACAGACCGCTACCGGACTATCCGGCCGAGCCGAAGAAGTACGCCGATTACACCGTGCTGGCCGGCGACGAACGTTGGCGCCGGCTGACCCCGCGCCTGCTGCTCAACCATGCCAGCGGCTTTGCCAACTTTGCATTCCTGGAACCGGACGGAAAACTGAAATTCCACTTCGACCCGGGCAGCCGCCATGGCTATTCCGGCGAAGGCCTGATCCTGCTGCAGTTCGTGCTGGAGCGCGGGCTGGGCCAGGACGTGGGTACGCTCATGCAGCAGCGCGTATTCGACCGCTTCGGCATGCCCCGCACCAGCATGATGTGGCGCGAGGATTTCGCCACGAATCTGGCCGACGGCTGGACCGCCGAAGGCACGACGGAACCGCACGATGAACGCAGCCGCGTGCGTGCCGCCGGTTCGATGGACACGACCATCGCCGACATGGGCAATTTCGCGGCCGGCTATGTCAGTGGCCAGGGGCTGTCGGCATCGATGCGTCGGGAGCTGGTGCGGCCGCAGCTGCCGATCACCACCGCCAGCCAGTTCCCGACGCTGCAGCCGGAACTGCCGGTGGCGCAGCGGCGCAGAAACTTGGCTGCGGGACTGGGCGTGGTGACATTCACCGGTCCACAGGGCGCAGGCTTCTACAAGGGCGGACATGACGATGCGGTGGGCAACACGCTGGTGTGCGTCGAACAAGGCCAACGCTGCGTAGTGATCCTGGGCAACGATGTGCGCGCCGAAGCGACCTTTCCGGCACTGGTGCGCTTCGTGCTGGACGAGACGGGGGTGCCGTGGGAATGGGAATACGGCGCCACGAAGGCATTCGTGCGCTGACAGGTCGACCACGGTCCACGTCCAGCAGAGGGGGCGGAACGCCCACAAAAAAACCCCGCCTTGCGGCGGGGTTTTTCACTTCATCGGGAACAACGCAGACCTTAGAAGTCCATGCCGCCCATGCCACCCATGCCGCCCATGCCACCGGCGCCGCCCAGGGCCGGCTCGTCCTTCTTCGGAGCTTCGGCAACCATGGCTTCGGTGGTGATCATCAGGCCAGCGATCGAGGCCGCGTTCTGCAGCGCCGAGCGGGTCACCTTGGTCGGGTCCAGGATGCCGAACTGCAGCATGTCGCCGAACTCACCGGTGGCGGCGTTGTAGCCGAAGCTGCCGCTGCCTTCCTTGACCTTGTTGACGATGACGGACGGCTCTTCGCCGGCGTTGGCGACGATCTCGCGCAGCGGGGCTTCCATCGCGCGCAGGGCGATCTGGATGCCGTGGTTCTGGTCTTCGTTGGCGCCCTTCAGGCCGGCCAGCGCGGTGACCGCACGGACCAGTGCAACGCCGCCGCCCGGAACCACGCCTTCTTCAACGGCTGCACGGGTAGCGTGCAGGGCGTCGTCGACGCGATCCTTCTTTTCCTTCATTTCGATTTCGGTGGACGCACCCACCTTGATCACGGCAACGCCGCCGGCCAGCTTGGCCACGCGTTCCTGCAGCTTCTCGCGGTCGTAATCCGAGGAGGTGTCCTGGATCTGGGTCTTGATCTGCGCAACGCGCGATTCGACCGCAGCCTTGTCGCCCACACCGTCGATGATGGTGGTGTTCTCCTTGGAGACCTGCACCTTCTTGGCGCGGCCCAGGTCCTTGATGGTGGCCTTCTCCAGCGACAGGCCCACTTCTTCGGAGATCACGGTGCCGCCGGTCAGCACGGCCATGTCTTCCAGCATCGCCTTGCGACGATCGCCGAAGCCCGGGGCCTTCACGGCCACGACCTTGACGATGCCACGGATGGTGTTGACCACCAGGGTCGCCAGCGCTTCGCCTTCGACTTCCTCGGCCACGATCAGCAGCGGCTTGCCGGCCTTGGCGACGCCTTCCAGCACCGGCAGCAGGTCACGGACGTTGGAGATCTTCTTGTCGTGCAGCAGGATGAACGGGTCATCCAGGTCAGCGGTCTGCGACTGCTGGTTGTTGATGAAGTACGGGGACAGGTAGCCGCGGTCGAACTGCATGCCCTTGACCACGTCCAGCTCGTTGTCCAGGCCCGAGCCTTCTTCAACGGTGATCACGCCTTCCTTGCCGACTTCCTTCATCGCGTCAGCGATGATCTGGCCGATCGACTCGTCCGAGTTGGCCGAGATGGTGCCGACCTGGGCGATCGCCTTGTCGTCAGCGGTCGGCTTGGAGATGTTCTTCAGCTCGGTGACGGCAGCCACGACGGCCTTGTCGATACCGCGCTTGAGGTCCATCGGGTTCATGCCGGCAGCAACGGCCTTGGCGCCTTCGCGGATCAGGGCCTGGGCCAGCACGGTGGCGGTGGTGGTGCCGTCGCCGGCGTCGTCGTTGGTGCGCGAAGCAACTTCCTTCACCATCTGCGCGCCCATGTTCTCGAACTTGTCAGCCAGTTCGATTTCCTTGGCGACGGAGACGCCGTCCTTGGTGATGGTCGGGGCGCCGAAGCTCTTCTCGAGCACGACATTGCGGCCCTTCGGGCCGAGGGTGGCCTTGACGGCATTGGCGAGAACGTTGACGCCGCGCACCATGCGCGAACGGGCGTCTTCACCGAAACGGATATCCTTGGCAGCCATTGCAATTACCTCATTGGTCGCGCCGGGCCGTGCCCGGCGGCTGGGATGTGGGGATCAGGTTGAAACAGGTCGCGGCGGGGCTCAGCCGATGACGGCGAGCACGTCGTCTTCGCGCAGGACCTTGTACTCGACGCCTTCGCTCTTGTACGAGCTGCCGGCGTACTGGCCGTAGATGACCTTGTCACCGACCTTCAGCGACGGCGCGCGCACGCTGCCGTTGTCCAGCGGCTTGCCGGGGCCGACGGCCACGACTTCACCCTTGGTGGACTTTTCCTTGGCCGAGTCGGGGATGACGATGCCACCGGCGGAGATTTCGTCGGCTTCGATCGGCTTGACCACAACGCGGTCGTGCAGCGGCTTGATGCTCATAGGAGACCTCTTAAGTGATTGATTGGTCTAAAAAAGTCCGGCGATGTTAGCACTCGCACCAGGCGAGTGCCAGAACCGCACGTGAAGAAACCCGACAAGGTCGGGAGCACGGCAGAGATGGAGCCCCCCGGGAGGCTTTCAAGGGGCGTCGCGAAAAAAGTTTCCGCGCCGGACGCTGCGGCAGTGCGGTGGGGTGGCCCCGAATTAGGTGACCAACGTCGCACTGTCAGATATCTGACGTTCATTTACGACAAAGTGTCACTGGATCGGCCTTAGGCTCGGCCGCGCATTCCCAATCACAAGGAGTCGTCGATGCGATTGCTGTCCCCGCTCGCCACCGCCTGCGTGCTGGCCCTGGCCACCGCGCCGGCCCAGGCCGAGGTCTTCATCAACGAACTGCATTACGACGACAGCACCGCAGCCGGTGACGTCGGCGAGGCGATCGAGGTCGTGGCCACCGCCGGCGAGGATCTGTCCGGCTATCGGCTGTATCTCTACAACGGCAGCACGCCGTCGGCCGCTTCGGTGTACGCCAACACGGCCGTCCCTGCCGGCAGCGCCGCCGGGTGCGGCAGCGCCACCCTGGCCGTGGTCAGCTATCCGACCAACGGCATCCAGAACGGTCCCAACGACGGCATCGCGCTGGTCGACGCCAGCGGCAAGGTGGTCCAGTTCCTCAGCTATGAGGGCACGATCACTGCCTCCGGCGGTCCTGCCGCAGGCATGACCAGCCAGAACATTCCGGTGGCCGAGACCAACAGCACGGCCCCTGGCACCTCACTGCAGCTGACGGGCAGCGGCAGCCAGTACGCCCACTTCACCTGGGCCGAATCGGCGACGCAGACCTTCGGCAGCTGCAACAACGGCCAGACCTTCAGCGGTGGGGGTACGCCCGGTCCCAATACGCCGCCATCGGTGTCCACCACCACCCCCGCCCAGGGCAGCAGCACGTTCCCGGCCGCGGCCGATCTGGAAGTGGTGTTCAGCGAGACGGTGAACCTGGCCAGCGGCGCCTTCGCGCTGAGCTGCGGCGCCTCCGGCAGCGTACCGCTGACCCACCCGGCCAGCGGCAGGAGCGTGAAGCTGTCCACCAACACCGCGCTGGTGGCCGGTGAGGCCTGCCGCTTCGACATCCGCGCCGCGCGCATCACCGACCTGCAGGGCGCGCATCCGGCTGCCGACAGCCGCATCGCCTTCACCGTGGCCAGCGCCACGGGCAACCCCGATCCGGGCAATCCCGGCGTACCGGCGGGCTACTACTCCAGGGTCAACACCTCCAGCCCGAGCCAGCTGCGCTGCTCGCTGCACGCGACCATCAAGGGCCACACCGCCTATCCGTACAGCGGGTCGGGCACCAGCACCTGGACCATCCTGGAGATCGCCGACGAGGATCCGAACAATCCCAACCGCATCCTCGATGCCTATCGCAACCGCAGCTACGCCAAGGTCAGCGATCGCGCTGGCACGGGCAGCGGCCTGACCTACAACCGCGAGCACACCTGGCCGAACTCGCTGGGCTTTGCCAGCACCACCGGCGACAAGGGCCTGCCCTACGCGCCCTACACCGACACCCACATGCTGTACCTGACCGATGCGCAGTGGAATGCCGACCGCGGCAACAAGCCGTTCGGCAAGTGCGATGCCAACTGTGGCGAGCGCGCCACCGAGGCCAACAACGGCCATGGCGGCGGCAGCGGCGGCTACCCGGGCAATTCCAACTGGGTGCGCACGCCGGACGGCAACACCGGCACCTTCGAGGTGTGGGGCCATCGCAAGGGCGACATGGCGCGCGCGGTGATGTACATGGCGATCCGCTACGAGGGCGGCAAGGATGCAGCCACAGGCCAGTCCGAGCCGGACCTGGAGCTGACCGACGACCGCAGCCGGATCGTCAGGACCAGCAGTTCGCCGGCCTACATGGGCCTGCTCTCGACCCTGATCGACTGGCATCTGTCCGATCCGCCGGACGACGCCGAGCGCGCGCGCAACGACGTGATCTACAGCTTCCAGGGCAACCGCAACCCGTTCATCGACCACCCCGAGTGGGCGACGCCGGCGTTGTTCACCTCGGCCAAGCCGGCGACCTGCCAGCTGGCCAACTGACCGCGCAACGCAGCGGTCCATCGCCGCCGTCGGACCTTGATCCGGCGGCGGCCCTATACTCGACGGTCATGCCGACCGTCGATCCCGTCCTGCTGCTGTTGACCACCTGCCCGGACCGGGCCAGTGCCGAGCGCATCGCGCATGCGCTGGTCGGCGAGCGCCTGGCCGCCTGCGTGACGCGCCTGGAAGGGGCGCAGTCGACCTACCGCTGGCAGGGCGAGGTCACTACCGATGCCGAGCTGCAGCTGCTGGTGAAGACCACGGCCAGCCGCGTGGAGGCAGCGATGGCGCGGATCGTCGAACTGCATCCGTATGAACTCCCCGAGTGCATCGCGGTCGAAGCCCGGGCCGGACTGCCGGCCTATCTGGATTGGATCCGGGCGCAGACCCGGGAGGACACCGCTTGATGAATCTGTTTGCCCGTGCCGCCGCGCTGTGCGCCCTGCTCTCGCTGGCCCTGCCTGCATTCGCCCTGGACGAGAAAGATCTGCTGCCGGTGGACCAGGCGTTCGCGCTGACCGCCAGTGCGCCGGAGCGGAACCAGATCCAGCTGCAGTTCAAGATCGCGCCGGGGTACTACCTCTATCGCCACCGCACCAGCGTCAAGGCCGACCCGGCCTTCAATGCCGGTGCGCTGCAGATGCCCAGCGGCACCAAGCACCACGACGATTTCTTCGGCGAGGTCGAGACCTACCGCGAACGCCTGCAGGTTTCGCTGCCGGGCGCCCCGACGGATGCGGCCGGCACCCTCAGCTTGGAAGTGCGCTACCAGGGCTGCGCCGATGCCGGTGTCTGCTACCCGCCGCAGAAGCGCGTGGTCCAGGTGACACTGCCCGGTGGTGGCGGTGGCGCCGCAGCCGCCCTGCCAACCGCGCGGGTCACCGGCGTGAACGCGTTCAACACTCCGCTTGCCGGGGCCGGCAGCGGTGGTGGCCTGCGCCTGCCCGGCAGCAGCAACAGCCAGGCGCTTCCGCTGCCCTCCGAACAGGCCTTCGGCTTCGACGCGATCGCCAGCGATGGCAACACCCTGCTGCTGCGCTTCAGTCCCGCGCCGGGCTACTACCTGTATCGCGATCGCACCTCGCTGAAGCTGGAAGGCAGTGCCGGTGTGCTGGCAGATGCGCCGCGCTGGCCCGCCGCGCAGTCGCATCGCGACGAGCACTTCGGCGATGTGTCGGTGTACTTCAACCAGGTCGAAGTGCCGCTGCCGCTACGCCGCACGGTGACCGACGCGGTGGACAGCACACTGGTGGTGACCTTCCAGGGTTGCCAGACCGATGGCATCTGCTACCCGCCGATGACCCGCCGGGTGAAGCTGTCGATCCCCGCGGGAAAGATCAGCGCCCACGCCGGCCAGCCTGCGCCACGCAGCGAAATGATCCGACCGCTGCCGGCGGGCAGCGCCGCACCGCGCGAGGCGGCCAACGGCACCCCGTTGCGCCTGCTGCCTACCGTGCCGAACAGCGAACCAGCGCGTACCGATGTGGACGGCGCGCAGGCAGGGTTCGCCGCCGATGCGCGGGGCGACAACGCGCTGCGTACCCGCCCGCCGGCCACCACCCCGGATCCGGACCGTTCGTTCCTGTGGGTGCTGCTGCTGGCACTGGCCGGTGGTCTCGTACTGAACCTGATGCCCTGCGTGCTGCCGATCCTGTCGCTGAAAGTGCTGGGCCTGGCACAGAGCGGTGAGAGCGCCGAGCGCGCCCGCAGCCACGCCATGTGGTACACGCTGGGCGTACTGGTCGCCTTCGCGGTGATCGGCGCGCTGATGGTCGGCCTGCGCATGCTTGGCAATGCGGTGGGCATCGGTTTCCAGCTGCAGCACCCAGGCGTGGTCGCGGCACTGGCCTACATCATGTTTGCGGTTGGCCTGAGCCTGTCCGGCGTGTTCACCCTCGGCGGTGGCCTGGGCAACCTCGGCCAGTCACTCGCCCGTCGCAGCGGTCCGGCCGGCGATTTCTTCACCGGTGCGCTGGCCTGCGTGGTCGGCAGCGCGTGCGTCGGTCCGTTCATGGGAGGCGCGGTCGCCTATGCCTTCGTTGCCACGCCCGTACAGGCGATGGCCGTGTTCCTGTTCCTGGGCCTGGGCCTGGCCCTGCCGTTCCTGCTGATCGGCTTCGTGCCGGCGCTCGCGCGGCGCCTGCCCAAGCCCGGCCCGTGGATGGAAACGCTCAAGCACGTGCTGGCGTTCCCGATGTATGCCACCGCACTGTGGCTGCTGTGGGTGCTGGGCAAGCAGCGTGGCGTGGACGGCATGGCGCTGGCGCTGGGCGGACTGCTGCTGCTGGCCCTGGGCCTGTGGTTGTTCGAGCGCAGCCGCTGGCGCAGCCAGCGCGCCGCCGGCCTGCTGGGCGTGCTGCTGGCAATCGCCGCGCTGGTACCGGTGTGGGGCGTGACCCAGCTGAAGCCACCGGCACGTGCGGCACAGGCCACCAGCGAGAACGTCGTGGAGTATTCGCCGCAGCTGCTCGACCGCCTGCGTGCCGACAACCGCGTGGTGTTCGTCAACATGACCGCCGACTGGTGCGTGAGCTGCAAGGCGAACGAGCGCGCCGTGCTGTCGCGACCGGAGTTCAGGGAGCTGCTCAGGCGCACCAACGCGGTTTACATGCGCGGCGACTACACCAACGTGGACCCGCAGATCACCGCTTTCCTCGATGAGCACAAGGCCGTGGGCGTTCCGCTTTACGTGGTGTACGGGCCCGGCGCACCGCCGACGGTGCTGCCGACCCTGCTTACCCAGGCCGTGGTCGAAGAAGCGCTGCTGCGCACCGCACGATGAGGTGGCAACGGCCAGCGCTGCTGTGGACCGCGGTGCTGGCTGCCGGACTGGGCCTGTGGGCCGGCCATCGGCTGACGCCGGTGCCGGCGGCAGACGCTGGCGATCCAGACGTGCAGCCACCTGCAGCACCGCTGCCCGTGCTGCAGGCAGGCGATGCCCTGCCCGCACTGGTGCTGCCGGACCTGCAGGGACAGCCGCTCGATCTGCGCCAGCGTTTTGCCGGCCGGCCGCTGCTCATCAATGTCTGGGCCAGCTGGTGCGGGCCCTGCGTTGAGGAAATGCCGGAACTGTCGCGCTTCGCGCAGGCGCAGCAACCTGACGGCGTGCAGGTGCTGGGGCTGGCGCTGGATACACCCGAAGATGTGCAGCGCTTCCTGCAGCGGGTGCCGGTGGACTACCCGATCGTGCTGGAGACGCCCGGTCCGCGCGATGCCAGCGTGCAGCTGGGCAATGCCCAGGGGCTGCTGCCTTACAGCGTGCTGGTGGATGCACAGGGCCGCATCGTGAAGCAGAAGCTGGGGCCGTTTGCCGCCGGCGAAGTGCAGACGTGGGCCCGGCTGTAAGCCTGGCCGCGGCCGGCATCCACGCGTCCTGATCCCGGTCAGACCAGTGAGCGCGCCCAGAGCTGGGACACCTGTGGCTGGCCGAACAGCTGCTCGTGCTGCTCGGTCATCAGTTCGAAGCCGGCCCGTTCGTACAGGCCGCGGGCGTCGATGAGCGCGGCATTGGTCCACAGCACCATGCGCTTGTAGCCCACCGCGCGCGCGAAGCTCATCGCCTCGTCCACCAGTCGCTGCCCGATGCCCCGCCTGCGCGCGCTGGCATCGACATGCAGCAGCCGCAGCTTGGCATTGTGCGCGTCGTGCCGGACCACGAACACCGACCCCACCGGGGTGCCGTCCAGTTCAGCGATCCAGCAGCGCTCGGTCTGCGGGTCGTGTTCGCGCAGGTAGCGGGTGACGATGTCGGCCACCAGCGCTTCAAACTCCGCGTTCCATCCGAATTCGCGTGCATACAGCGCGCCGTGCTTCTGGATCACCCAGCCCATGTCGCCGGGGCGGGGATCGCGCAGCACGCAATCCGACGATGCACCTCCCAGCAGTGCCTGGATGTGCGCCATCGCCTCAAGAAGGCGCTGGCATCCTGCTTCGCTGATATCTCCCAGCATGGCAGCGACGCTTTCGCTGGACGCTGCATCCAGCTGTGCGAAGGCGGCGCGGCCCGACTCGGTCAACACCAGCCGGTTCGCGCGCGCATCCATCAGCGACGGTTCGCGTTGAACCAGACCGCGCGCCTGCAGCCCGCTCAGCAGCCGGCTGAGGTAGCCCGCGTTGAGGTCCAGCCGATGGCCCAGCTGCGCAGCCGTGATGCCCTGGCCCGCCGCCAGTTCGAACAGCACCCGCGCCTCGGTGAGGGTGAAGTCGCTGTGCAGCAAACGCTCCTCGAGCACCGCGATCCTGCGGGTGTAGAAGCGGTTGAAGGCGCGGACCTGTGCGACGGGATCGGAAGTGAGCGCAGACACGGGGACGTTCCTGATGGTTGCCTTGGGCACATAGTACATGCCTTGAGCAACCATATAAGGCTGTTTTGCGATCCATTCCGCGTCTTGGCGCCTTAAAACGAAAGATTCGTTGCAGTACGGTTTACGTTCTGTTAATTCTGCGTTTAGCGACCAGGGCCCTGGCTGCAAGGAGAACCAACAGGATGAACGACTGACCGACAAACCACTCAAATCGACTGCAGGGTGCATGCATGAAACACGGAATTCGCAGAAGTGTTCAGGCTCCAGACGCAATCACGCCATTGGCATCCGCAGTAATGGTGGCCCTCGCCACCGCGCTGCTGTCCACCAGCCCCGTTGCACGGGCGCAGCACAGCGGCACATCGACGACGCCCGACGCGGCCACCACCCTGGATACCGTTTCGGTACTGGGCAGCCGCACCAAACCGCGCACGGTGTCCTCGTCGGCGGTGCCGATCGACATCATCAGCGGTGAAGAGTTCCGCAACCAGGGCGCGACCGACGCCCTCGACCAGCTCAAAGTGCTCGTGCCTTCCTTCAACGTCAGCACGATTCCCATCGACGATGCGGCCAGCCTGGTGCGTCCGGCCAACCTGCGTGGCCTGCCGCCGGACAACACCCTGCTGCTGGTCAACGGCAAGCGTTTCCACCGCTCGGCGGTGATCACGTTCCTCGGCCACGGACTGTCCGACGGCGCACAGGGACCGGACCTGTCCGTGTTCCCCTCGCTGGCGCTGGAACAGGTGGACGTGCTGCGCGACGGCGCAGCGGCACAATACGGCTCGGACGCCATTGCCGGCGTGCTCAACTTCAGCCTGAAGAAGCTGCGCGAAGGCGGCACCGCCGAGGTGTTCGCCGGCCAGTACTACGAGGGCGACGGGCTCACCACCCAGTACTCGGCGCAGATCGGCCTGCCGCTCACCGAGCACGGCTTCGCCACCCTTACGGCCGAATGGCGCAACGCCGACGACACCTCGCGCAGTGTGCAGCGCGACGATGCCGCCGCGGTCGCAGCGGCAGGCTACCCCGGGGTGAAAGATCCTGCGCAGATCTGGGGATCGCCGAAGGTGGACGACGACCTCAAGCTGGTCGCCAACCTCGGTTACGACACCGAGAACGTGGAGTTCTACCTGTTCGGCAATTACGCCAAGCGTGAAGTGGATGGCGGGTTCTACTACCGCGACCCCACCGCACGTTCGGGCGTCTACTCCAACGATGGCGGCCAGACATTGCTGGTGGGCAACCTGACCGGCGTGGGCGCCTGCCCCACCATCGCCCTGCGCGATGGCGCCGGCAACCTGCTGCCGTACGGCACCGTGAGCGGCGCGGTGGCTGCCCTGCCCGCCAACTGCTTTACCTTCCTGTCCAGCCTGCCCGGCGGCTTCACCCCACGCTTCGGCGGGAAACTGGAAGACGCCTCGGTGTTCGCCGGCGCCAAAGGCACCTGGGGTGAGTGGTACTGGGACGTGAGCGGCTCCTGGGGACGCAACGACATCGAGTTCACCATCTACAACACCGTCAACGCCTCGCTCGGTCCCGACCAGCCGGCCGGGCTGTTCTTCCGCCCGGGTGGCAATACCCAGACCGAAAAGAACCTCAATGTGGACGTCAGCCGGGACATCCCGGTCAGCTTCAGCAGCCAGCCGCTGCGCCTGGCGATGGGTGCCGAATGGCGCGAGGAGAGCTTCAGGATCAGCCCGGGAGACGGCCCGTCCACGGCCATCGGGCCGCTGACCGAGCAGGGCTTCGCGCTGGGCTCCAACGGGTTCAACGGCTTCAGCACGCGCACCGCCGGCACCTTTGATCGCCGCAACTGGGCCGCCTACGCCGACCTGGAAGCCCAGCTCACCGAGCGGCTGCTGCTGGCCGGTGCGCTGCGCTACGAGGACTACGATTCGTTCGGCAGCACCACCACCGGCAAGCTCACCGCGCGCTTCGACTTCAACGAGCACTTCGCTCTGCGCGGCGCCTACAACACCGGCTTCCGTGCGCCGACTCCCGGCCAGGCCAACATCAGCCAGATCAGCACCGTGTTCGGCGGTACCGCACTGGAAGACATCGCCACCCTGCCGCCGACCAATCCGATTGCCCAGCTCAAGGGCGCGCAGCCGCTTACTCCGGAAGAGTCCAGGAATGTGTCATTGGGCGCGGTGTGGACCGAAGGTGACTGGCTGGTCACCCTGGACGGCTATCAGATCAAGGTGGAAGACCGCATTGCCCTGAGCACCAGCTTTGCAGTCACTCCGGAGGAGCGTGCGGCGCTGGTGGCCGGCGGCAATGCAGAAGCCGCTTCCATCTCGCAGGTGACCTACTTCGGCAACGCCTTCGATACCACCACCACCGGCGTGGACCTGGTGACCAGCTTCAAGAGCAACCACTTCGGCGGGGTCACCACCTACTCGCTGGCGGCCAACTGGAACCGCACGAAGGTGGACCGCTACGACACCGACTTCATCGACGAAGCGCGCGTGTACAAGCTGGAGAAATCGCTGCCCAGGACCAAAGGCTACTTCAGCATCAATCACCAGCGGCAGATCTTCCACGCCAATCTCCGGTTCAACTATTACAGCAGCTGGTACGAGGATCACCTGGACAGCGGCGTGATCTCCGCCGAGGACGGCGGCCTGCCGATCTACGGGGGCAGCGCGTTGATCGTGGATGCGGAAGTGGGCTGGAAGTTCGATTCGGGCCTGTACGTCAGCGTGGGCGCGCAGAACCTGTTCGACCGTGTGCCGGCCAGCAACCCCTGGGGGGGTGTGGCCGGTGCGCAGTATCCGGTGCATTCGCCCTACGGATTCAACGGCGGGTTCTATTACACGCGGGTGGGCTGGAAGTTCTGACGCAGGTGCAAGTGCACGCAACGGTGGCCATGGAAGGCCCCGTCGCTGGCGCCACCCCACCGGCTTGACCGCAGGCAGGGCGCCCCCGAGAATTACGCGACTAATTCTCATTTGCTGTTGCGCAGGATGCGAGCGGCAGCCCTCCTGGCTTTCATCCCCCGATGTTCAAGAACGTCCTGTTCCAACTGCACTGGCTGCTGGGCATCACGGCCGGCACCGTTCTGGCCATCATGGGCCTGAGCGGCGCAGCCCTGTCTTTTGAAGATGAACTGCTGCGCGCCGCCAACCCCGGCTTCGCCGCCATCGCCGAACATCACGCCGAAGGCCAGCAGCCGCTGCCCCTGAGCGAGCTGGTGCCGATGCTGCAGGCCGACAGCAAACGGCCGTTGCAGCGGCTGCGCGTGGATGCCAGCGGCCAGCGCCCATCGGTGGCCCGTTTCGCCGGCGGCAAAGCGCACTGGGTGTACTTCGACCCATACAGCGGCGAGCGCTTCAGCGCCCTGCGCGGGCAGGCCTTCTTCGACTTCGTCGAAGACCTGCACCGCCACCTCGCCGCGGGCGAGCGCGGAAAATGGATCACCGGCAGCTGCGCAATCGCCCTGCTGTTCTTCACGCTGTCCGGGCTCTACCTGCGCTGGCCCCGCCGCTGGTGGCACTGGCGAAGCTGGCTGGCCGTGGAATGGAAGCGCAGCGGCCGCGGCTTCCTGTGGAGCCTGCATTCGGTGGCCGGCACCTGGGTGCTGCTGATCTACCTGATGAGTGCCCTGACCGGCCTGTGGTGGTCGTTCGACTGGTATCGCAGCGCGGCCAATGCCCTGCTCGGCGTGGCGCCACCGGCCAAGCAGGTGATCGATGCCGGCGCCGTGCTCGACCTGCGCCGCGTGGAAACGACGCTGTACGCGCAGGCCGGGGTGCGCACCGGTTACATCGACCTGCGGCTGCCCGAGAAGCCCGGCCAGGCACTGAATGTGCGGACCATGGCGGGCGATCCAGCATTGCGCGGCGGCCATCATGACCGCGCGCACGATCTGCTGCAGCTCGACCCTGCCAGCGGTGCGATTCTGGACGCGCGTCCCTACGCGCGCCAGGGCGCTGGCGGTCAGCTGGCTACCAGCGTGTTCGCGCTGCACTCGGGCAGCTACTTCGGGATTCCCGGGCGCATCATCGTGATGCTCAGCAGCCTGGGCATGAGCCTGTTCTTCATCACCGGCTGGCTGCTCTATCTCGACCGTCGCCGCAGCCAGCGCGCCGCACGTGCGCTGCGCCAGCCGCTGCCGGCGGCCGCAGCCAACGGCGCCGCATGGCTGATGGTGCATGCCAGCCAGAGCGGCCTGGCCGAGCAGCTGGCATGGCGCGCGGCAGCGCAGCTGCAGGCCAGCGGACAGGCGGTGCAGGTATTGCCGCTGGCAAGGATCGACGCGCACCGCCTTCAGGCGGCGAGCCACGCGCTGTTCGTGCTCAGTACCTTTGGTGACGGCGAACCGCCGGATTCGGCACGACGTGCCTCGCGCCAGCTGCTGGGCCGATCCCTGGACCTGGCCACACTGCAGTTCGGCATGCTCGCGCTGGGCGACCGCCAGTACCCGCACTACTGCGCCTTCGGCCGCCAGTTCGATGCGTGGCTGCTGGGCAACGGTGCCCGCGCGATGTTCGACCGCATCGACGTGGACGCTGCATCGGTCGCGGCATTGCGCCAGTGGCAGCAGCAGCTCGGCCTGTTGACCGGCATTGCTGCCGACGACAGCGTGCTGCCGGCGGCCACCCGCATGCACGACTGGCAGCTGCTGGATCGCCAGCAGCTGAACCCGGGCAGCGTCGGTGGTCCGATCTGGCGGATCCGGCTGGCCGCGCCGGATGACGTGCAGTGGCAGGCCGGCGACATCCTGCACATCGCGCCGCGGCACAGCGCCGCGCATGCCCGTGCGGTACTGCTGGCGCATGGACTGGACCCGCTGCAACCGCTGCTGATCGAAGGCGGCACGCAGACCCTGCAGTGCCTGGCCAGCGAACGCGAACTGCCGGACGCGGCCAGTGCGCTGCAGGTGCAGGATGCCGGACGCTGGCTGACGGCCCTGCCCGTACTGCCGGGCCGCGAGTATTCGATCGCCTCCTGCCCGGCTGATCGCGTGGTGGAACTGGTCGTGCGCCTGGTGCACGACAACAACGGGCGCCCGGGGCTGGGGTCGGGCTGGCTGTCGCTGCATGCGCCGGCAGGCGCGCACATCGCCGCGCGCGTGCACCGCAACCGCGGCTTCCATCGCGTGCCGGGCGCACCCATGGTGCTGATCGGCAACGGCACCGGCATCGCCGGCCTGCGCGGCCTGCTGCGCGAGGCGGCACACGCAGGCGAGCACGGCCACTGGCTGCTGTTCGGCGAGCGCCAGCGCGCTCATGACTTCCTGTTCGCCGATGAGGTGAGCGCATGGCAGGCGCAGGGCCATCTGATCCGGGTCGACCTGGCGTTCTCGCGCGACGCAGCGGGCGGTTACGTCCAGGACCGCCTGCGGTCGGCCTGCGATGAACTGCGGGAATGGATGCAGCGTGGCGCCGTGATCCATGTCTGCGGCTCGCTGCAGGGCATGGCCGAGGGCGTGGATCAGGTACTGCGGGGCGCGCTCGGTGACGAGGTGGTGGAAACGCTGCTCGAGAGCGGCCGCTACCGGCGCGACGTGTATTGAGCCGCGCCGCCGGGCTGGACCCGGCGGCGGACGCGATCACGCCGCCGCGCGGGCCTGACGGTCCGGCTGCAGGCGGAACGCGGACACGGCTTCGGCCAGCGCGCGCACCTGCGCCTGCATCTGCGCGGTCGACGAGCCGGCTTCTTCCACCAGGCTGGCGTTGCGCTGGGTACTGGCCTCCATCTGCACGATGGCGTGGTTCACCTGGGCGATGCCTGCGTGCTGATCCTGCGAGGCGCTGCGGATGCCGGCGAGCAGGTCCGCCAGTTGCTGCACGCTGCCGACGATCTCGTCCATGGTGGTGCCCGCCTGCGCGGCCTGCACGCTGCCCTGGCCGACGCGTGCCACGGAATCCTCGATCAGCGCCTTGATCTGCCTGGCTGCCTCGGCACTGCGCTGCGCGAGCAGACGCACTTCCGCCGCCACAACCGCGAAACTGCGGCCCTGCTCTCCGGCACGCGCAGCCTCCACGGCGGCGTTGAGCGCAAGGATGTTGGTCTGGAACGCGATGCCGTCGATCAACTGGGTGATGTCCCCGATGCGGCGCGATGCTTCACTGATGCCCTGCATGGTCTCCACCACCTGACCGACGGCCATCCCACCCCGCTGTGCAACCGCTGCAGCCCCCTGCACCAGCGCGTCGGCACGTCCGGCGGCGTCGGCGTTGCGGCCGACGGTGTCGGTCAGCTCATGCATCGAGGCTGCGGTCTCTTCCAGATTGGCCGCCTGCTGCTCGGTACGCTGCGAGAGGTCGTGATGGCCAGAAACGATTTCACCGACACCGCTGTCCAGGCTGGCAGCGGCGCGCTGGATGCGGGTGACGATGCGGCCGAGCTGTGCGACGGTTGCATTGGCGTCGTCGCGCATGCGTGCGAACACGCCCTGCAGCTCACCTTCCATGCGCACGCTGAGATCCCCACGGGCCAACGCCGCCAGCAATGCCTGCAGGTCCCCCAGGTTGGTTTCAAAGGTGGACAGCAGGCGGTTGATGCTGGTGGACAGCGTATGCACGAAACCGTGCTTGCCCTGCAGCGAAATGCGCCCGTGCAGGTCACCCTGCGCGGCAGCGTCGACCAGTGCCGCCACCTCGGTCTCCAGCAGCGTTTCCAGCGCACGGCTGCGCCACTCCAGCGCCACGCCCAGGAACTGGTCGTCATCGACGATGGCATTGGCGATCAACTGATAGCGCACACCGGCATGACTGATTTCCCGCTCCTGGCGGTGGCGCGCGTCGACCAGGCCGGCCAGGGCCGGATGCAGGTCCCGCGCGTCAGTGCCGACCAGCGCGTCGGCCTGCAGGCCCAGCACGTGCCGCAACGCAGGATTGGCGTAGGCCACCTGGCCTTCGGCATCGACCACCATCAGCCCGGTCTGCGCGCAGTCCAGGGCCTGGCGTACGCGCGTGTTGCCACGGGCCATCGCACGCTCGGTCTCGATGCGCGCACGCAGCCGCTGCTGCATGTCCACCAGGCGCTGTGCCAGCTGGCCGATCTCGTCGTTGGCGTTGTGCACGCGCAACGTGGTATCGAGCCGGTCATCGGCGATGTCGCTGGCGAACCGCAGGGTGTCCTGGATCGGCCTGCGCACCGCGCGCAGCACCAGCAGCAGGCTGGTGATCAGCACGCCGGCCACCAGCAGCAGGGTGAGGGCGAACAGCACGCTCATGGTGCGTGCACCGGCCTGCTGCCGCGCCTGCGCCAGGGCCAGCGCATTCACCTGTGCCTGCTGGAAGGCGGCGAGCGCGGGCGCCACGCCGGCAGCCGTCTCCATCAGCGATTGCGTCTCCACATCAAGGCCGACGCGGGCAGCGGTATAGCCGAGCAGTGCCGACTGATAGGCGTCCATGCCGGTGCGGAGCGCCTCCTGCACGTCGGGCGGCAGCCCCGCCAGCGCCAGATCGAACGGCAGCTTCTCTTCGCTTGCACGGTCGGCATGAGTCGAATCGCCATCGAGCAGCAGCAGCGCTTCCTGGCGCCGCATCTTCTGCAGGTGCAGCGCCAGTGCCGGCCGGTCCAGGCCATCCACCCGCTGCTGCAGGGCATCGGCGGCCTGCTGCAGTTGTGCAGCCAGGCCGGCATCACCCCGCCCCATCTCATCCACACGTTCGAACAGCGCGGCCACTCCCTGCGAGAATCCCTCGGCGGCCTCGGTGAGCGCCTGCAATGCCTTGCGGCGACCGGCATCCATCGGCATCGCCCTGAGCGCATTCAGATCGACCTGCAATGCCTGCTGGGCAGCCTGCAGCTGGCTGCGGTCAGCGTCGTCGAAACTGCGTGCATACTGGGTCTGCAGGCGACGCGCCTCCGCCACCCGTGTCGCCAGGCGTGCGGCCAGATCGCTGCCACGCTGGTAACTGGCCTGACTGCGTGCGGCCTGGCTGCTGGCATGGCCGGTCCAGGCATGGACGGCGGCGATCGCCACCAGGCCCGCGCCGCAGACCAGCAGGGTGGCCTTGAGTTTGTTGGCCACGCTGAGTCGATGCGGCTGCAGCCAGACCAGCAGGCGTGGAAACGCCGAGCGCATCGCGATGAGACGGGTGCGCAGGGACCGAAGGGGGACGGCGGCCGACATCACAGACTCCAGGCAGAAGGACGCACCTGTATCGGCCTGACCAGCGGCAACTTTAGGCACATTGCCGAAGCCGTGGCACGCACCGTGCCGGTTGCGCTATTTGTACCGGCCCCAGGCGACGGAGACGTGACACAGCGCCCGCGCTTGACCTCAACCCCGGTTGCGGTTGCACAGTGTGATTCTTCCAACCGGCCGCCCTCGCCATGACCCCGCTCGACGTCCCCCGTTATCTGCAGCGCCTGCAACTGGATGCTCCGCCGTCGCTGGACCTTGCCGGACTGACCCTGCTGGTGCAGCGCCACAACGCCCTGCTCCCCTTTGAAACCCTCAGCAGCCTGCTGCGCGACGCGGTACCGATCGATCTGGACAGCGTGCAGCACAAGCTGCTCGACCAGCAGCGCGGCGGCTACTGCTTTGAACTCAACGGCGGCCTGCTGGCGCTCCTGCAGGCAGTGGGCTTCGACGCACAGCCGCTGAGCGCGCGCGTGCTGCTGGCGGCACAGGACAATGCCCCGACGGCGCGTACCCACCTGCTGCTGCGCGTGCACGTGGAGGGAGAGGACTGGCTGGTCGATGCCGGCTTCGGTGGCCTGACGCCGACGGTGCCGCTGCGGCTGTACGAAACGGCCCCGCAGGCCACGCCGCACGCGTCTTTCCAGCTGCAGCAGCTGGCGGGTGAGGACGACTTCGTGCTTTCCGCCCAGGCGGGCGACGCATGGCGAGCGCTGTACCGCTTCGACCTGCGGCCGCCAGCGCCGATCGACAACGTGGTGGCCAACTGGTACGTGTGCACGCACCCGGATTCGAGTTTCCCTGGCCAGCTGCGCGCCTCACTGGCCGGCCCGGACTGGCGGCGCACCATCGGCAGTGGCAACTACACCGAGTACCGCCCCGGGCAGGCGCCGCTCAAGCGTCCGCTGCGCGATGCCGCCGACGTGCGCGACGTCCTGCAGTCGGCATTCGGCCTGCGCGTGCCGGACGATGCGCGGCTCGACCCGGCGATCAACGATTGGCTGCAGCGCTCGCACGCCGCATCACGGTAGCACCGCGCGGCACGGTGCCCGGGTTACAACGTCACCGGCGCCTGCAGCGCAATGCGGTTGCCCTCGCTGTCGCAGATCTCGGCCACCCGCCAGTGGCCGGCATCATGCAGTTGCAGGTAGAAGGCGATGGCGCGAGCCAGGTCGCTGGCCGGAATCTCGACATGCGCGATGGGGTTCATCGTCGCAGGATGGCGCCGCCCTGACATTCCGTGCGCATCGTTGCGGGCATGCTGGCCTGCCCCCCTTCGCGGAGCGCTGCATGACCCTGGCCGATCACCGAAGTGCACTGGCGCCACGGGGCCATCTGCGCGTCGCCATCAATCTGGGGAATCCGGTCCTTGCGCAGGGCGACGCACGATCGCCGCGCGGCCCCTCGGTGGAGCTGGCCACCGCGCTGGCGCAGCGGATGGGCGTGCAGGCGCGATTCACCTGTCACGATGCGGCCGCATCGGTGGTCGCGGCGGCAGCCGACGACGCATGGGACCTGGCTTTTCTCGCCATCGATCCGGCACGTGCCGGCCGCATCGCCTTCAGTGCACCGTATGTGGAGATCGAAGGAACCTACCTGGTGCGCGAGGACAGTCCCGCGCGGCAGGTGGCCGATCTGGATCGCGATGGGCTGCGTATCGCCGTTGGCCGCGGTGCCGCCTACGATCTGTTCCTGAGCCGGGAACTGCGGCACGCCACGATCGAGCGTGCCGACACGTCGGCGGCGGCCATCGATCTGTTTGACGCGCGGCGCCTGGATGCCGCCGCTGGCGTGCGCCAGCCGCTGCAGGCCTGGGCACTGCAGCATCCGGGACACCGCGTGCTCGCCGACCGCTTCACTGCGATCCAGCAGGCCGTGGCCGCACCTGCGGCGCGCCCCGCTGCCGCCCTGCGGGCCCTGTTCGACGAGGTCGAGGCGATCAAGGCAGGGCCCCTGCTCGAGGACGCTTTCGCACGTTCCGGACAGGCGGTCACCCTGGTGCGATGACGCAGCAGTGGCCCGCAGCACGCGACAGGTGGCTGCGTGCGCCGGGCCGGATCAGCCCTGCGTCTCCATGTGCCGCGCATGCTCGCTGGCCTGCGCATGCAACCACTCACGGAAGGCGAGGAATCCACGGTGGCGCGCCGAGCGCTGCGGATACACCAGCCAGTGCGGCCAGGCCGTTTTCAGCCGCTGCTCCGACAACGCGACCAGCTGGCCCGAATCCAGCAGCAGGCGCGCGCGCGTCAGCCGGCCCAGGGCCACGCCGACACCATCGAGCGCTGCACGGTGATGCGCTTCCGAGTCGTCGAGCACCGCCACGAACCGCGAAGGGGGGCTCTGCCCGATCAGGGCGAACCACGCGGCCCATGCGCCATCCGGATCGCCCAGCAGCGGCCACTGCGCCAGTGGAGCACGGTCGATGCCGCCCATCCGCGCGATCAGCGCCGGGCTGGCCATCGGCACCAGCCACTCATCGAACAGCCGCTCGACCACCAGCCCGGCCCATTGCCCGCCGCCTACGCGCAAGGCCGCGTCGAACTGCAGCTGCCGATCGAAATCGACAAGGCGCTCGCTGGACTGCAGGTTGATCTCGATCTGCGGGTGTGCGGCGACGAAATGACCCAGCCGTGGCACCAGCCATGCGGAGGCCATCGACGGTACGGCGCTGATCGTCAGCACATGTTCGGCGCGCGCGGCGTAGCGCTGGAACACCTCGTTGATTGCATCCAGGTGCGGCCCGACCCGATCGAGCAGGCGCTGGCCCTCCAGGGTCAGTGCGACCCCGCGCGCCTGGCGGACCAGCAGCGGCTGGCCGAGGCGTTCTTCGAGCTGCCGCATCTGGTGGCTGAGCGCGCTGACGGTCAGGTTCATCGACGCCGCGGCGCGTGACAGGTTGCCCAGGCGCGCGGCAGCCACGAAACCCTGCAGGGCATGGAGGGGTGGGCGGGACATGAGGCTTGAATCCTGTTCAAGTTAAGCTTGCGGAAATGTCGCTTTTTTACGTCCTCATGCTGCCCGTATCGTTCAATCCACTCAAGTGGAGCGACGATCATGAACATCTTCAGCAGTCTGTTGTTCCTGCACGGTCACATCGCAAGCGCCGAGCTGGCCCGCCAGTTGGCCACGCCGGTGGCCAGCACGACCGGGGCACCGGCAAAGCCGTACCGGAGCACACACCTCGACCGTCCAGCTGCGGCAAAGGTGCCTTGCCCCACCTGCCCCGCCCCGCGCTGAGCGCGACAGCGGCGGGCTCACAGGGGCCGGGCCGCTAGTGCCCGTACCAGGCCTGCACATGGGGCGGCAGCGATGGCAGCGGGTCGATGTCCAGCGCGCGATAGCCATCGAGGGTATCGCGCAGCACCGCCGGTCCGGGGCTGCCCGGCATGCGCAGGCTTTCCTCTTCCGGCAGCTGCAGGGCGGCCCAGTCATGCAGGCGATCCAGCCGCTGGACCATGGCGGCGCGCAGCCAGGGGCGCAGCGGGAAGGTCCGATATCCGCGCCCATCCAGCGCACGCACAGCATCGGACAGGGCCTGGTTCGCGCCACGCACCCATTCGGTGCGCCCGCCGGCCTTGTCCTGCACGGTCATCGGTGCCGGCGCGCGATGTGCTCGGAAGGGGGCACGCAGCTCCAGCTCCAGGTCACGCGCATCGCGCTCGGTTTCCGCCTCCACCAGCGCCCCGGCGCACAGATCGAAGAACTCGAACCAGCGCCGATGCAGTGCGCTGATGCGGCCGAGCGGGTCACGCGTAAAGCCGATCTTGGCGTAATCCTCCCAGGCGCAGGGAAAGACGTAGGCGAAGACACGACCATCGATGCGGATCTGCGGTTCCATCGGCGCAGGCTGCATCGCCCCGGACGCGATGGCAACCGGGCCGGACCGTGCACTGTTCTGCTCAAGGCCGCTGCAGTACGTCCTGCACTGCGGCAGCCACGTCGGTGTTGTCGATGTAGCTGCCATCATTCCACCGCACATGCTGGCGGTAACCGGCGTCGATGCCGCGCACTCGGGCGGTGAGCCGCTCGGCGCCGGCGCCCTTGGCCCACAGCGGTACCAGTGCGTTGGAGTGATTGCCGGTGGGGCGGAAGCTCATCCCCGGCATCCGCCCGCGCCCGTTGTTGCGCACCGGCTCGAACGCCACCTGCTGCGCGTCGGGCCCCATCGGCATGCTGTTGTCGTGGTCGGTGGTGACGATCAGCAGATTGCGCTGCCATCCGCCGTTGCGCTCGATCCACGCCACCACCGCCGATACCGCATCGTTGAACTCGACCGTCTCTTCGATCAGGCGGCCGTACTGCGGCTGGTCGCCGCACTGGCCGTAATGCCATTCGGTGCCGCACGCACTGGTATGCGCGGCCCAGTCGGTGGCCCCGCCTTCCACCATCAGGAACAGGCCCTTGGACGAGCGCTGCTGCAGGAACTGCAGGGCGCCGCGGGTCATGGTCGCCAGGTCCGGCACGCTGTCGATCTTCCTCACGCCGGAGGGAGTGGTCTCATCCCTGCCCAGGACCTGCAGCTGACGCGCCTGCTGCAGGGTGCTGGCCACACGCGGTACGCCGATCAACGGGCGGTCGGCTGGCAACCTCCCCTGTGCAAGCGCAGCGAACGCTTCCTTGCTGCGGATCAACCGCCACGGTCCGGCAGGATTGCCAGCGATGGGGGTGCCTGCTTCCAGCTGCTGCCACTCCTGCTGCGACACCCACTCCCAGGGGTTCGCGCAACCCTCTTCCTTCACTGCGCCTGCATCGTCATCGCAGGCGCGGCCATCGACGCTGTAACCGGGGCCGCCGGTTCCCATGACCAGGTCCATGTGGCCCTGGGCCAGCATCTGGTGGGCGATGGCATGGTAGTTGTTGCGCGACGCGTTCTGCGCGGCGAACGCGGCCGGTGTCGCGTGCGAGAACGGCACCGAGGTGACCACACCGGTTGCCATGCCCAGGCGCTTGGCGCGCAGGGTGTTGAACTCGACCGCGACGCCGTCGTTGTCGACGTTGATGGCGTTGTTGTACGTCTTGATGCCCGACGACAACGCCGTGCCCGCCGCGGCGCTGTCGGTCGCCACCGCGGCCAGGTACTGATAACCGGCGAACGGAAGATCCGCTGCCGGTACCGGGGTGGCATCCCATGCTTTCGCGGTGTCGTAGCCGAGCGTCTGCGCCGAATCGTGCGTGGGCTGGCTGCTGGCGTTGAGCGGGAACGTGGCCACCGCGAGGCGCTGCGGGAAGTGCGCGTACGGGGCGCCTTCGCGGCTGCCATACTGCCAGTACGCGGCGGCATCCCAGGTTCCCCAGCCCGCGCCGTCGTTGATCATCACGATCACGTTGTGCGGGTAGCCGCCGGTCGCCACCGGCGCCTGCGCACGCGGTGCCGGCTGGCAGCCGGCGAGGGCTGCCAGCGCGGCCAGAATCGAAGGGTAGAGCCAACGGCGCGGCGTGTGTGCGGTCATCGTGCATCCTGTGGGGTCGGGCAGGCGGCCCGGAATGCGCGACGTTATATCATTGCAATATTGCAGATTCACGCATCCTGGCAGCGGTATCCTGTGAACGTCTCCCCTGCCGCACTGCCATGCCGTTTCCACGTCCCCCGGTCTCGTCGATCACCCTGGATGCCGGCAGCTTCGCGGTCATCCACCAGGAACACGCCGACCTGCAGCGTCCGCCTGCTTCACTGACCAAACTGATGACCGCGTACGCGGCCTACGAACAGGTCGCATCCGGCGCCGCCGCTTGGGAGATGCCGGTGACCGTTGCCGCCGAGGACGTGCACGCGGTTGCTGACGATGAAACGCGCATGGGCCTGGTGCCTGGCGAAACGGTCACACTGGGCCGGCTGCTGCAGGGCATGCTGGTGGTATCGGGCAACGACGCGGCCCTTGTGCTTGCCCGCCATCTGCACGGCTCGCAGGCGGCATACCTGCAGCACATGAACGCGCTGGCGCGGCGTCTCGGCCTGGGCAGTACCTGGTTCGCGTCGGTGTCCGGCATCACCACGCCGCGGCACGTATCCAGCGCACGCGACATGGCGGTGCTGGCGGGCCGCCTGCTGGCAGATCATCCGCAGGTGCTGGCCATCACCGCACAGCCGGCGTTCGCGCACAGGACGTTCAGCCGCAGCAACCAGAACGCACTGCTCGCCGATGAAGGTGTGGACGGCCTGAAGACCGGCTATACCCGCGCGGCCGGGTTCTGCCTGGCGGCTACGGCGCGCCGCCCCATCGCCGGACACGCGCAGCCGGTGCGATTGATCACCGTGGTGCTTGGCTCGGAAGACCGCGAAGCACGCGATGCGCGGGTGCGCAGGCATCTTGCCAGTGGATTCGCCGCGTTGGCCGGCGACACCGTCGCAGAAGCCTGAGCTGCGCGGGCAGTCAGTCCCGTACAACGGTGGATACGATCACCCGCTGCAGTTCGCGTTCCGCGTCGGCTTTGCCGATCGCGCCATTGGCCACCGCTTCGGACAGCGCTTCGGCAGCGCCGAGGATCGCCCAGCGCCCCTCCACCGGTACCTGGCCGTCACCGGCGAACGGGCCCAGCCAGTCCGCGCAGTTGTCGATGAACTCCTGCTGGTAGCAGTGCCGCACCTCGCGCAGCTCCGGCGCGCCGACCAGCGCTGCGAGGATGCTCTGCACATCACTGCCCTGGCTCAGCACGCAGTCGATGTAACCGGACGCGATGGCCGCTGCGCGCGCGGTCAGTTCTGCCGGCGCCGCGGCGATACGGTCATTGAAAATGAGCGTCTGCCGCTGGTCGTAGTCATGGTAGAGCGCCGCCAGCAGGCCGTTGCGCGTCACGAAGTGATCGTAGGCCACCGGCTTGGTCACGCCCGCCGCTTCGGCCAGGCGCCCTAGGGTCAAGGCATCGGTGCCTTCGGCGCCTACCAGCGCCCATGCGACATCCAGCAGCTGGCGGGCCCGCTGCTCGCGGGTCAGTCGGCGACGCGTGGGGGTGTCGGTGGCAGGCATCGGCGGAACACGGCTGTCAGCTCGTTGGATGTCCGATTTTACGGCCGATCTCCATCGCGGTCTGCAGATGCGCCGCGGCCGCCCCGGTGTCCGCCTCCAGCAGCAGGGTGGAGGACAGCACGCGCGCGCCGCAGTAATCGAAGATGCCCATGTCGATCTGCGTGTTCATGGCCGCGCCATAGCCACGGCGTTCAATCATCGCGGCATCGGCACCCCCGATGCCGACCAGATGCACCTGCAGCTGCTGCAGCCGCTTCTCCACTTTTCCATCGGCACCCTCGGCGTAGGCCCAGCCCTGGGTGAAAACGCGATCGATCCAGCCCTTCAGCAGCGCCGGGAACGACCACCAGTAGAGCGGGTAGACCAGCACCAGCGTGTCGGTCGCATCCAGCCGTGCGTGCTCGGCCGCCACATCGGCCGGTGGCGGCGCGATGCCGCGGAACAGGGCCTGGTCCTGCCCGTTGAAGCGCGGGTCGAAGCCTTCGGCCATCAGATCGGCCATGGCGGTGGTATTGCTCTCATCGGCATCGGCGATGGCCTGCGCGATGCGAGCGGCTACCGCGTGGGTCAGCGAGGCAGGATCGGGATGGGCAACAACAATCAGGCTGTGCATGGGCAACTCCGTGGAGATTAGTTACTAATGGTAACTAGCGAACCCAGCCCGATCAGCACTGCCAGCAGGACACTGTTTCTGGCGTTCTGTATCGCCTCAAGTCAAATGCAAATGATTCGTGATACGATTGTTAAGGAGATCTGAAACCCCACACGGACGTCCCAGCCATCGCCAGTGGACCCCTCACCCGGAGTACCGCGCGATGTTGCATGCCAGTCTGAAGTCCCGTCGTTCCGTTGCCACGCTGGCCGTGGCCATCGGCCTTGCCCTCGCCTCCCAGGACCACGCCGAGGCGTCAGCCGATGCCGCCGCCAAGCAGATGGACACCGTGGTGGTCACCGCCACCGGCGCCCAGCAATGGATCCGGGATGCCCCCGCCAGCATCAGCGTGATCACCCGCGAGGACATCGAGCGCAAGCCGGTCAGCAGCATCGGCCAGCTGCTGAGCACCGTGCCCGGCGTGACCGGCGGTTACGCGCTGTCCGGTGCGCAGTCGAAGATCCGGCTGCGCGGCCTGCCCGAGCAGTACACACTGATCCTGATTGATGGCCGCCGCCAGGGCAGCTCGGCCGGCGTGAACTATCGTGATGACCTGGGCCCGCAGGATCTGAACTGGCTGTCGCCGGACATGATCGAACGCATCGAAGTGGTGCGCGGCCCGATGTCCTCGCTGTACGGATCGGACGCGATGGGGGGTGTGATCAACATCATCACCCGCAAGATCGCCGACCACTGGGGCGGCTCGGCCACCTTCAACTACAGCAAGCCCGATTCGGACACCCGCGGCAACACCACGCAGATGGGAGCGCTGTTCAGTGGCCCGCTGACCGACAACCTGGGCGTGCGCATCGGCGCCAACGTCACTGACCGCGAATCTGACCGCGGCGCGCGGCAGACACCGGGCAACAAGGCAGAGAACGCCAACGTGCTGTTCGACTGGCGCATCAGCGACAGCCACGTCGTGGGCGTGGAGGCCTCGCGCGGAACGCAGCGCAACAGCGGGGCCGGCCAGGTCAACAGCTGGGGCCTGTCCAAGCTGGTGCAGACCGGCTACGTCATCCGCCATGACGGCACCTACAGCGACGCCACCACGTCGAAGACCACGCTGGTGCAGAACGAATACGAAGACAAGGGCAGCGACGTCGGCAACCGTTCGAAGGAAACGGTGTTCGATACCGCCTTCAACACCGGCTTCCACTGGGGCGTCGAGCACAGCCTGAATGTGGGCGGGCAGTGGAAACGCGAGGAGTTGGAGAACAGCGACACCATCGGTACCGTTCCGGTCACCTGGACGGGCAGCGGCCGCATCAGCCCGACCAGCGAGGCCGACTCCTGGGCGCTGTTCGCCGAGGACCACCTCACCCTGCACGAGCGCTTCGTGCTGACCCTGGGCCTGCGCTGGGACAACACGGAAAACTACGATGACAACCTGAGCCCGCGCATCTACGGCGTCTGGCACCCGGCCGATGCATGGACCGTGCGCGGCGGCATTTCCAAGGGCTTCCGTGCCCCCAACCTGAAGCAGGGAACGGCCGGCGCTGCGACCCAGTCCGGCGGCAACGGCTGCCGTGCCCTGACCGCCGAAGGCTGGAGCAGCCGTTCGGTGAATGCCGACGGCACGCGCGGCTGCTACATGGCCGGCAACCCGAACCTGGAACCGGAGACCAGCACCAACTACGAGCTGGGCGTGGGCTTCGACCGCGAGGGCTGGTCGGCCTCGGCCACCTACTTCCTGACCAACTTCGACGACAAGATCGAACAGGTGCCGCTGAGCCAGATCCCCGGCCAGACCACCAGCTTCGTCAACGGCTACTGGTGGACGGTGGCACAGAACATCCAGAAGGCACGCACCCGCGGTGTGGAGGCCAGCGTGACCGTGCCGCTGCACGAACGCCTGAGCTGGACCACCCACGCCACGCGCATGCTGGAATCGAAGAACCGCACCACCGGCGCTACCCTGCTGGTAGTACCGGAGCTGACAGCCAACACCTCGCTGGAATGGCAGGTGACCGATGCCTGGTCGTTGAATGCCAGTGCGCAGCACATCGGCAAGCAACTGGTATCGGCCACCAGCGCGACCTTCGCCAAGGCGTACACCACCTGGGATCTGGTGACCGGCTTCGACGTGAACGAGAACCTGACCCTGCGTGCCGGCGTCCTGAACGTGGGCGACGTGTCCACCATCGACGAAGGCAACAACTACGACGGCGGCGCGCGCACCTTCTTCGTGGGCGCCACCGCACGGTTCTGATGCAGCACTGGCTCGGATCCCTTCGCGCAGCGAAGGGATCCTGCCGTGCATCCGCGGCCCTGCCTCAGCGGAACAGCGCGTTCAGCGCCGCACCCGATGCTGCCGCCTGCAGGCCATCAAAGCGACCTTCCTGCTGGATGGGATCGGTGGCCCGCATCAATCCCCCCCACGCCGCACGGGCCAACGCCCCGCCCAGGCTGACCCGGCGTACCCCCATCGCAGCGATGTCCTGCAGCGTCAGTGACGTCGGTCCGCCCACCAGCAGGTTCACCGGCTTGCCGCCGGCCGCGGCCACCACCGCCTGGATCTGTCCGGCCGTGGTGATGCCCGGTGCGTACAACACATCGGCACCTGCGGCCGCGTAGGCACGCAGGCGCTGCAGCGTGTCTTCCAGATCCGGTACGCCCACGAAGAAGTTTTCCGCCCGGCCCACCAGCAGCACATCGGCCGCGGCGCGATCGATGGCCGCACGCGCCGCACGCAGGCGTTGCACGGCCTCCTCCAGCGGGCGCAGCGGCGCGTCGGCCAGACCGCTGGCATCTTCAATCGACAGAGCGGCGATGCCCGTATCCAGGGCCGCCGTCACGGCCTCAGCCACGTCCTGTGGCGTGGCGCCGAAGCCATCGCCGAAGTCTGCGTTCACCGGCAGGTCGGTGGCGGCCACCATCAGCCGCAGGTGGTCAAGCGTCGCCTGCAGCGATACCGCACCATCGGGGCGACCTTCGCTCCATGCACATCCCGCGCTGGTGGTGGCCAATGCCAGGAAGCCCTGCCGCTCCAGGTAGCGCGCGCTGCCGATGTCCCACGGATTGGGCAATACGAAGCAGCCCTGCGCATGCAACTGCCGGAACGTGGCACGTCTGCGGGCAGTGCTGGCATCTGCGCTGTTCATGGCGGGTATCCGTGCGGTGAGCTGACCACCCTATCCGGGCCGCGCACAGGACTCAACGCACCTGCGGCGCAGCATCAGGTGATGCCACCGGATCATTGGACGCGGCCCCCGCATCCGTCCGACGGTGACGGTCCGCCGTCCACGGAAACAACCATGCCGCGCTCACCGCATTCCCCTGACGCCATTGCTGGCGACGACACCGATGCACACCAGGCCGCGCCGTTCTCACCCAGCCGGCGCCGCCTGATCGCATCGGCCGGCCTGGCCGCAGGTGGCCAGGCCGGCGCGACGCGTCCGGCCGCCGCAACACCGGCCCGAGAGGTGGCGAACACGACCGCACCGGGGCGTCCCGGATTCCAGGCGATCGTCCCGCCGCCGGCGCAGGGCCGCAGTCCCTGGGGACAGGACACCGCCAGCGAACCGACCCCACGACCGCGCAGCACACGCCCGGGCGAATCGCCATTGCCGACCCACCCACGCCCCTACACCGACATCAAGAGTTACCACGCCCACATCTATTTCGACGAGGACACCTCGGCCAAGGCCGCACTGATCCGGCGCTGGGTGGCGGAACGCTTCCCGGTGGAACTGGGCAACTGGAATCCGGAGCCACGCGGCCCCCATGTCACTCCGTCGTTCTATTTCGGCTTCACCAACGATCTCCTGCCGGTCGTGGTGCCATGGCTGCAGCTCAACAGCCTGGGCCTGACGATTCTCATCCACCCCAACACCGGCGATGGACGGGCCGACCACCTGCACTACGCGCTGTGGGTGAACCGCGCGCAGCCGGTGAACGCCTTCGACTGGCCCGCGCCCCGGCCGGGCGAGCAGGAGCCGCTGGAACAGGTGTTCCCCAACGTCGTGCCGACGCGGCCGCTGGAAACCTGAGCAGACCCGCCCGGCCTGGCCGGGACAGGAGCGGCTGGCCGCCATCGTCGGCGTACGTGCGGGTATCAGCAGCCGTCGCCACGTTCAGCGCGCCTTGAGGCGCTGCCCGGCATACGGGCACAAGCGCTTCCAGCGATTTCAAACAATCGATTGAAACGCGGCAAACTTCGCCGAACTGGACAGCATCGGCCGCTTCCGCCAGACTGCCGCCCTTTCCAGTCGATCGGATCCCATGGCGAAGCTGCTGGTCCTGCACGGCCCCAACCTCAACCTGCTCGGTACCCGCGAGCCGGAGGTCTACGGCCACACCACCCTGGCCGACATCGACCAGGCGCTGGCCCGCCAGGCCGACGCCGCCGGGCACGTGCTGGAGAGCCTGCAGTCCAACGCCGAACACGCGCTGGTGGACCGCGTACAGGCCGCCCGCACCGACGGCACGGCGTTCATCCTGATCAACCCGGCCGCGTTCACCCACACCTCGGTCGCCCTGCGCGATGCGCTGGCGGCCGTGGCCGTGCCGTTCATCGAAATCCACCTGTCCAACCCGCACGCCCGCGAACCGTTCCGCCAGCACAGCTATTTCAGCGACAAGGCGGTCGGCGTGGTGTGCGGCTTCGGCGCCGACAGCTACCGCTACGCGATGGACGCGGCGCTGCTGCGGTTGTCCGCCACCTGATTGTCGACCCGGGCGCCCACGGCGCTCTCCTCACCTAGATAGAAACCCAAGAGGCCCTCATGGATCTGCGCAAAATCAAGAAGCTGATCGACCTGCTGGAAGAGTCGAACCTGGCCGAAATCGAAATCAAGGAAGGCGAAGAGTCCGTGCGCCTGTCGCGCGCGCCGGTCGCCGGCTATGCCGCCCCGGTCGCCGCTCCGGTATATGCCGCCCCTGCCGCGCCGGCGCCGCAGGCAATGCCGATGCAGTCGCCGACCGAAGCCTCCACCGGCGGCACCGCCAAGCCGGGCCCGGCGCTGCCGGAAGGCCACGTGCTGCGTTCGCCGATGGTCGGCACCTTCTATGCCTCGTCCGCTCCGGACAAGCCGGCCTTCGTCACCGTGGGCCAGCAGGTCAAGGAAGGCGAAACCCTGGCCATCATCGAAGCGATGAAGATGTTCAACCCGATCGAAGCCGACGCGTCCGGCACCATCGTCGCCATCCTCGGCGAGAACGGCCAGCCGGTGGAGTTCGACCAGCCGCTGTTCGTGATCGGCTGAGGGGCACGCCATGCTCGACAAAGTCGTCATCGCCAACCGAGGGGAGATCGCGCTGCGCATCCTGCGCGCGTGCCACACCCTGGGCATCCGCACGGTGGCCGTGCACTCCACGGTCGACCGCAACCTCAAGCATGTGGCCATGGCCGACGAGTCGGTCTGCATCGGCCCGGCGCCGTCGCCGCAGAGCTACCTCAACATCCCCGCCCTGATCGCCGCGGCAGAAGTCACCGATGCCCAGGCCATCCATCCGGGCTACGGCTTCCTGTCGGAGAACGCCGATTTCGCCGAGCGCGTGGAGGAATCCGGCTTCATCTTCATCGGCCCCAAGGCCGACACCATCCGCATGATGGGTGACAAGGTCGAAGCCATCCGCGCCATGAAGGCCGCCGGTGTGCCGTGCGTGCCCGGCTCGGGCGGCCCGCTGGGCGAGGACATCGTCGCCAACACCAAGATCGCCCGTGAGATCGGCTACCCGGTCATCATCAAGGCAGCGGGCGGCGGCGGCGGTCGCGGCATGCGCGTGGTGCACGCCGAAGCCTCGTTGAAGACCTCGATCGAAACCACCAAGAGCGAAGCGAAGGCGGCGTTCGGCAATGGCGAGGTCTACATGGAGAAGTTCCTGGAGAACCCGCGCCACGTGGAGATCCAGGTGCTGGCCGACGGCCAGGGCAATGCCATCCACCTCGGCGAGCGCGACTGCTCGATGCAGCGCCGTCACCAGAAGGTGGTCGAGGAAGCGCCGGCACCGGGCATCACCGCCGAGCAGCGCGAGCAGATCGGCAAGGTCTGCGTGGAGGCCTGCATCCGCATCGGCTACCGCGGCGCCGGCACGTTCGAGTTCCTGTACGAGGACGGCCGCTTCTACTTCATCGAAATGAACACCCGCATCCAGGTGGAACATCCGGTCACCGAAATGGTCACCGGCATCGACCTGGTGGCCGAGCAGCTGAAGATCGCCGCCGGCCAGAAGCTGTCGATCAAGCAGAGCGACGTGGTGCTCACCGGCCATGCCATCGAGTGCCGCATCAACGCCGAAGATGCTGAAACCTTCGTGCCGAGCCCGGGCACCATCACCGGCTTTCATCCGCCGGGCGGCCCCGGCGTGCGCGTGGACACCCACATCTACAGTGGTTACCGCGTGCCATCGAACTATGACTCGATGATCGGCAAGCTGATCGTGCACGGCCCGGACCGCGAAACCGCGATCGCCCGCATGCGGGTGGCGCTGAGCGAAATGGTGGTCGACGGTATCAAGACCAACATCGCCCTGCAGCAGCGGATCATGCGCGACAAGGGCTTCCAGGCCGGTGGCCAGAACATCCACTACCTGGAAAAGCGTCTGGCCGAGCGCAAGAACAAGCCGATCGCGCTGACCTGATCGGCACAGGTGCCGGACACGAAAAGGGCGGGGATATCCCCGCCCTTTTCTGCTTTCTGCAGCGCCTTCCCCCGCGCCCGGCGTACCGGGAAACGCAGCCGCGCGTGAGGGCCCGGCGCTGCAGGATCGGTGTCAGCGCCTGTCGGCCGCGGTTGCCGGAATCTGCGAGTTCGGCAGCGGGCGCACACCATTGGGCGAGGTCGGATCGACGATCACCATGGTCTCGGTCGAGCCATCGGGCCAGACCACCTGGAAGGTGCTGCCCGCCGGCAGCGATGCGAACGGCACGCCGCTCTGCGCGCGATAGACCGCAGCGACCTGGCTGGCGCCGGCGCGGCGCAGGTCTTCCTGTGCCTTCACCGTGGTCAGCTCCACCTTCGACAGATGCCGGTAGCGATCCTCGTAGGTATCGATCATCAACAGGCCCACCGCGCCGGCCGAATAGGCCACGAACAGTGCCACCCAGAACCAGAACTTGGCCCCGTGAAGGAATCGACGGTAGTTCATGGCCTGCTCCCCCTTCCAATCAATCGCTTGATCCATTCGTTCATCTTCCCAGCACCTTGCCGCGAAACCGCAGCGTCATACACGAAATCCCGGAAATCCTGCGTCTCATCCTGCGAACAGATCCCTCCATTCGCACAAAAACTGTTGACCAGCACGCTGTCGGCCCCACACGGTAGACCGAGTTCGCAGGCCGCAAGCCGCCACGCCATTTCGCTGAGCTGCTCGCCGGCCACCAGCCCGTCCAGTGCACTGTCACCGGCGGCGCGCACGCCCATTCCCGGAGCGAGGGCCATGAATGCCTCCGGATCGCGCGACAGGCGCACGCGCTCGACCAGGCCACGGCGGTAGTCCGCGCTGTCATGCAGCGGCTCACCTTCAGCGAACAGCGCAGCTTCGGCCGCCAGATTGCCCTGCGCGGCCGCCTTGCGACGCTCCGCCAGCACCAGCGCCGCGCCCAGTTTGTCGCCGGGCACGAACCCGCCGCAGCGCTGGGCCACGCGCTCGCGCGCATCGACCATGGCCGGTGCGGCACTCAGGCCCAGCCCCGCCAGCACGTTGTTGTCCAGGCGATACCCCCCGGGATCGACCGCGTACTGCGCGCAGTAGTCATACACCCGGCTGAGCATCCAGCGCGCTTCGTGGTTGCCACCGTCGGCCTGCGCACGCAACCGCTGCGCATAGGCGAACAGATCGGTGGCGCCCTCGATGTCGGCCCGGATGTCCAGCGGCAGGCCGGACGGCAGTGCGCCGCCCCGCTCGAAGGCCGCCAGACGCCGCGCCAGCGCCTCGGGCATGACCGGCATCGTCGTCCCATCCTCGTTGCCCGCCACTTGGGCCGTCGGCAGCCCGGAGGCCGCGACCGGAGACGATACCGAGCCCACGTGCCCGCTGGCCCGATACCCGGCCACGCCCAGCACGGCCACCGCCGGCAGCACGAGCAACCAGGTTTTCAGGGTCGGAGCGAGGGCCATCGGCAACGGAAAGCGTCGGGGGCGCACAGGAAAGCGCGCAGTTTAGCAAGGCCCGGCAGGCCTGTCTGAACGGGGGCCGTTCATCTCAGAGCATACGGAGACGCCCCGATGGTCTAGCATGGCCCCCTTTCCCGCGATTGCCCCCGATCCCATGCCGTTCCTGGAACTGACCCTGCGTTGCACCGAAGCCACCCAGCCCCGCTATGAGAATGCGCTGGAGGACGTCGGGGCGTTGGCCGTGACCCTGCTCGATGCCGAGGCCGACACCAGCAACGAGCAGGCAATCCTGGAACCGGGCGTGGGCGAGACGCCGCTGTGGGACAGCCTGGTGCTGACGGCGCTGTTCCCGGCTGACAGCAACGCGCTGTTGCTGCTGGCGGCGCTGGAAGCGTTCGACCCGGAACTGGACTGGAGCGGTGGCAGCTTCCGCGCCGTCGAGGACGAGGACTGGGAGCGTGCCTGGCTGGACCAGTTCCAGCCGATGGACTTCGGCAGCCGCACCTGGATCGTGCCGTGGAACCATGAGCTGCCGGAGGCGGCGCAGGCCGCCGACGCGGCCGTCGTCCGGCTGGACCCGGGCCTGGCCTTCGGCTCCGGTACTCATCCCACCACCGCGCTGTGCCTGCGCTGGCTGGACCAGCTGGCCGTGGACGGCCAGCTGCAGGGCCAGCGCGTGCTCGATTTCGGGTGCGGCTCGGGCATCCTCGCCTTGGCTGCGCTGAAGCTGGGCGCCGCCGAGGCGATCGGCGTGGACAATGATCCGCAGGCCCTGGTCGCGACCGCCGACAATGCCGAGCGCAATGGCGAGCAGGGCCGCATGCAGGTCTATCTGCCACAGGACGAGCCGGTGGCAACCTATCCCATCGTGGTCGCCAACATCCTCGCCTCGGCCCTCGATGCGCTGGCCGAACTGCTGGCCGCGCGCGTGGCCGGCGGTGGCCGCATCGCACTGTCGGGCATCCTGCATGGACAGGAGCACGAACTGCTGCAGCGTTACAGTGCCTGGTTCGACGACCTGCAGGCGACCCGCGATGGCGACTGGATGCGCATCACCGGCGTGCGCCGCGCCTGATCGTGTTTGAATGAGCGCTCGACCCGAACCCGCACCGTGAGCATGTCCGAGCCGACCCCCGCACGACGTCCACTGGCCACCTTCCTGCGCCCGGCGCCGGAAGGCGGAACGGCACCTGCCGTCGAGGCGCACGTCGATATGCCTGCACAGGCCGGTCCGGCGCCCGAACCCACTGCGGCGGAGATCGAACATGCGCCGGCAGCGGCGGTGATCACTGCGCAACCCGTTCCGCAGCACACCGATGATGTGCCCCCGCATGCCGCGGCGGTGGCATCACCATCGAACCATGACGCACCCGGTTTCCTCGCCCGTGCACCTTCACGCTCGCGCCCGGCGCCGCGCTGGCACTGGCTGCTGGTGGCGGGGCTGGCGGCGCTGCTGATCCTGCAGAGCGTGCTCGCCGACCGCGCGCGGCTGGCCGCCGATGCCGGCCACCGCACATGGCTGGTGGCGCTGTGCAGCGTGCTGCGCTGCAGCCTGCCCGCCTGGCACGAACCCACCGCCTTCACCATGACCAGTCGCGACATCCGCCCGCTGCCTGGTCAGGCCGGCGTACTGCAGGTCCAGGCCAGCATCCGCAATGACGCGCGATGGCCACAGGCCTGGCCCGACCTGCGGCTTTCGCTGTCCGATGCGGACGGACGGGTCATCGGCAGTGACGTTTTCAGCCCCACGCAGTACCTCGGCGAGAACCCGGGTACCGCCGTGCTGGAACCGGGTCAGAGCGCACACATCGCGTTCCGCGTGCAGGAGCCTGCGGCGTCCACTGTCGCATTCACCTTCGAGTTCCTGTGATCGGGACGAAGGCGACCAGCCATGGCAGGTCGGGCACGCTCGCGCTAGACTGACCGCCACCACCTCATCCGGCCGCGCGCTCCGCGTGCACGGGCCAACCAGATCGGGAACCCCCTTGAACGCTGTCCTTTCTCGTCCTGACAACAGTCGTGGCGCTCCCCGGCCACCGCTGCGCGAACACGTCGCCCAGTCCGTGCGCCGGTACCTGCGCGACCTTGATGGCTGCGATGCAGACGACGTCTACGAGATCGTGCTGCGCGAGATGGAGATTCCGCTGTTCGTGGAAGTGCTCAACCACTGCGAAGGCAACCAGAGCCGGGCCGCGGCGATGCTGGGCATCCACCGTGCCACGCTGCGCAAGAAGCTGAAGGAATACGGCATCAGCGCCTGAGCGCGGATGGCGACGTCGTGGAAGCGGGGTCACCCGCCGCCGCCCGCCTTCCAGTAATACCGCACCACGTGGAAGAACACCGGTGCGGCGAAGCACACCGAATCCAGCCGGTCGAGCATGCCGCCATGGCCCTCGATCATGTGGCCCCAGTCCTTGATGCCACGGTCGCGCTTGATCGCCGACATCACCAGGCCACCCCAGAACCCCATCAGGTTGATCAACAGCGACAGGCCGAACGCCTGCAGCGGCGTGAACGGCGTGATCCACCACAGCGCAGCGCCCACCACGCTGGCACTCAGCACGCCACCGATGAAGCCCTCCACTGTCTTCGACGGCGACAGCCTGGGCGCGATCAGGCGCCTGCCCAGCAGCTTGCCCCAGATGTACTGCAGCACGTCCGAGGACTGCACCACGATCACCAGGAACGCCAGCAGCAGCACGTTGCGCGCGGGCTCATGCCCGGGCACGCGCAGGTTCAGCAGCAGGGGCACGTGCGAAATGCAGAACACGCAGATCATCAGCCCCCACTGCACCTTGGCCGTGCGCTCCAGGTAATGCGTGGTGTCACCGCCGATGGTGGCCAGGATCGGCAGGAACAGGAACGCATAGACCGGAATCAGCAGCGTGTACATGCCATACCAGTCGATCCACACCAGGTAGTACTGCCAGGGCAGCACGATGTAGAACGCCGCCAGGAGCGCGTAGTAGTCACCTGACCGGGTGGGTGCCAGGGTGATGAACTCGCGCAGGGCAAACAGCGAGATGATCGCGAACAGCACGATCACCCCGGCCCGGCCGAACAGCAGCGCCAGGCCGACCACGATCGCCATCACCCACCAGGCGCGGATGCGCGAGACCAGATTGGCGATGACCGCGCTGGGCCGTCCACGCTGCCGCCAGCGCAGGGTCTCGGCCACCAGCGTCGCCAGCACCAGCACCGCGCCGACCCCGGCGAACAGCAGCCCGGTCTGCTGGCCCACGCTGCGCGCGGCGAGGTCACCCGATACGGCGATCAACCCGCTCATGCGCGTCCTCCGTCCGGCGCCAGATCCAGCAGCGCCTGGCGGCTGCGCTGGAGAAACGCCGTCTTGTCCTCATCGGCCTGCAGCCGCAGCGGAGTACCGAAGGTGGCCGTGCACAGCAACGGCAATGGCAGGAACCGTCCCTTGGGCATCACCCGCTTCAGGTTGTCGATCCACACCGGGACGAATTCCAGTTCCGGACGCTGCCGCGCAAGATGGTAGATGCCACTCTTGAACGGCAGCAGCGGCTCATCGCCGACGTTGCGCGTGCCTTCCGGGAACAGGATCAGTGAGCACTCCGCATCCACCGCGTCACGCAGCGCCTGCAGCGGATCCTGCTGGCGGCGCGCCGCTTCGCGCTCGACCAGCACGCCGTTGAACACCGCATCGATCAGGTAGCGCCGCAGGGCGTCGCGCTGCCAGTATTCGGCGGCCGCCACCGGACGCACCTGCCGCCGCAGTGCCGGCGGCATCGACGACCAGATCAGCACGAAATCCCCGTGGCTGGCGTGGTTGCCGTAGTAGACACGGCGCTCGCTGGAGGGCGCGCATCCGACCCATAGCGCCCGCGCGCCGGTGAGCACATGGATGGCGCCACTGCAGGCGCGGGCGATCAGTTCAGCAAACATCGATGTCTCCCCTCAGGTCTGCGGCCACAGCACGGCCAGCAGCAGCGTGGCGAACTGCAGCAGCGCTGCCGCGTACTGGCGCAGCAGCAGGCCCCGCATGCCCGCCCAGCGCACATCCCATCCGCGCGTAGGCGCATGTGCGTCGCGGCGGCGCAGGCCGGCGACATGCAGGGCCGCGTCCACCCGTTCGGCCGCCGCCTCACCGTGCAGATTCTCCTGCAACAGCAGCTGCAGGAGGCTGGCGTCCAGCTGTACGCGCACCGCGTAGTACGCCTGCACCATCCCCGCCGCCACGCTCAGCAGCAACAGGCCGGCCGCGAACATCGCCAGTCCCGGCTCGATGCCCAGCAGCAGCAACGCCACCAGCAGCAGTCCCAGTGACAGCGCAGCGGGCAGCCGGCCCTGGCGCAGCAGCAGGCGCATCATCGGCAGGTCGACAGCGAGGCTCATGCGGGGCTCTCCGAGGTGATGGCGGCCTGGATGGCGCGCAGGTGGTCGTCATGCAGAACGATGGAGGGCCGCGCGGCACGTATCCGTGCCACCGCCTCGGCTGCGTCCCGTGCCCGGCCGCTGCACAGCAGCCAGGTCGCTACGCTGGCCGCACTGCGCGAATAGCCCAGGGCACAGCACACCAGTACTGGCCCCTGCATGCGCAGGCGTTCGATGGCGGCAGCGGCCTCGCGCAGCTGCGCCGGCGAGGGCACCACCATGTCCAGCATCGGAACGCTGGCATACGCAGCACCTGGCGCCCGGCACGACAGCTCTGCGCAGGTATCGACCACGCCGTGCAGTGGCGACGCCAAGGCCGCCCGTGGAATCCGTCCCAACCACACGCCATCGGCCACCGCCGAGGGCTGCGGTGCCCGCCATGTCCATAGCCGCGAATTGATCCAGGCGGCGCCCAGGTAAGGCGCGAGCAGCCAGCGCGCGGCCATGGTCAGGCGCCCGTCGTCGCGCTTCTGGAACATGGCCGTGCCCAGTCCGGCGTACGCCAGCGCCACCAGCAGCAGCGAGATCGCCGGCCACAGCAGCCACAGCGCAGTGCCTCGCAGCGCCAGCGCCGGCACCAGCAGCACGGCGGCACCCAGAAGGTAGAGCAGCGCCAGCCGCCACCGCGCGGGATCCTCCGCGGACTGCCAGGCACGCAACGGCGGTGTTCCCTGGTCCGGCCACAGCCACACGCACAGCCAGCCCACCAGCAGGCCGGTGGGAATGTCGATGAAGTGATGCTGGAACGTGGTCAGCACCGAAATGCCGATCAGCAATGCCCACGCATGCAGCACCAGCCGCCAGGCGCCCTGCAGGTAGTGGGCGAACTTCACCCACAGCACGATCAGCAGCACGATGTGCAATGACGGCGCCTGGTTGAAAGGCTTGTCGAACCCCAGCAGCACTTCGAACAACCAGCCATAGGCACCGCCCGTCTCCGGCCGCTCGAAGCTGAAGCGCAGCGGCCACAGCAGAAAGCAGGCCACTGCGATCACCTGTGCGCTGAGCAGCCGCAGCGCATGGCGGTCCAGCTCCAGGCGCTGCCGGCACAGGAAGAACGACACCGCGTAGAACAGGTCGATCGACCAGTACGGCACGATCGTCCAGGGCACGAACGGAATGCGCGTCTCCCAGTGGAACACGACAACCGGCACCACGTCGTGGCGGCCGGCCATCCAGTTGGCAAAACCATAACTGGCGAAGAAGAACGGGCCCAGCACCGCCAGCCACAGCAGTGCGCGGCGCCACGGACGCGGTGCATCGGCAACGATCGGCGTTGCGGTGATGGCCATCAGGCGACCCGACGCGCCAGCGATACGGTGAAGATGCCGAACGCATCGATGCGCTGGGTCACCTTCTCAAAGCCCGACAGCCGCACCAGCTCGTCCATCTCCTGCTGGGTGCGCCGTCGCATGACCCAGGCCGCGCCCCCGCGGTGGCTGGTGAGTGCACGGGCGATGAATTCCAGCTGCGGGTGCCAGGGCTGGCCGGTATAGGCCAGGTAGCCCCCCTCCGGCACCACCGCGGCAATACCCTGCAGCGAACGCAGCACGGCGTCGTTGTCGGGGAACAGCTCGTACAGCCCTGAGACCACAGCCAGCGTCGGCGCGGGTTCCGCCGTCGCCAACGACGCCGGATCGAATGCGTCGCCCCGCTCGAAGCGGGCGATGTCGGCGGCTCCCAGCCGTTCGATCAAGGCCTGGCCCTGGGTCACATTGAGCGGGCTGAAATCACGCAGCACGATGCGGTCGGCGCGCTGTTCGCCCTGGCCCAGAGCTTCCAGCACATTCCGGCCATGGCCGGCGGCCACGTCCAGCACCTGCACCGGCAGATCCTGACCGCGCAGGCGCATGGCCGCATCACGCAGCAGTTCCTGCAGGTGCTGGCCACGCACGCGGATGCCGCGCCAGCCGATCGCATCGAGGTAGTTGCGGTCGATCATCCGCCCCACCGGCCCCTTGCCGCGCGCTTCGTCGCGGTAGATGTAGTCCAGCGTGCTGCCGGAGTCGAAACCGGTCTGCAGGCCCAGCGCGATGCCTTCGGACAGGGTGCCGCCCAGGCGCAGGCCCGCACGCACCCCGCGCCAGCGCAGGTCGGCCAGGCTGTTGCGTTCCGGAGGCCAGGCCAGGATCTCCGACTCCTCGAACGTCGGCCCATGCCGATGCGCGTCGCGCCGCGACAGCGTGCGCAGCGGTTCGGCGAAACGCGCCTGGATGAAGTCGCGGATGCGCGCCAGTGCCGGTGCACGATCGCGCTCGCCCAGCGTGTCGTGGAAGAAACCCGGCAGGTACACGCGCTCCTTGATCGGACTGGACAGGCGCTCATAGAAGCGGTCCTGCGGACCACGGTGCACCACGAAGTCGGAGCCGGACACCAGCAGTTGCACCGGCACGCTGATCGCCTGCGCGTCGGCCACGATGCGGTCGGCGGCTTCATACAGGCCCAGCAGCACGCGTACCGAGATCGGCCGGGTGATCAGTGGATCGGTGCGGTAACTCTCCACCCGTGCCGGATCATGCGTCAGCCACTGCGGCTTGACGTAGCTGTTGACGAAGAAATTGCCGCGCAGCTTCTGCATCAGGGCCAGGCCTGGACGTGCGAACGGCACATACAGCTTCACCTTGAATGCCGGTGACGCCAGCACCAGCGCGCGCAGGCGGGGGGCATAGTCGTGTACCCAGGTCGCAGCGATGACCGCGCCCACGCTCTGCGCGACCACGACGATGTCCTCGACCGCGATGCCGTGCTCGCTGCCGATGTGGGCGATGAAGCTGTCCAGGTCGCGCACCAGCGCAGGGAAGCCCGGTGCGTCGCCACGCTCGCCCGGCGAACGCCCATTGCCGCGCGCGTCCCAGGCGAAGAAGGCGATCTCCGGCAGGTCCAGCTCGTCGACCAGATGGGCGACCCGCCCTGAATGCTCGTGGCCACGATGCAGCAGCACGATGGCCCGGACCGTGCGCCCCGGTGGTGTGCCTGCGGCCGCAACCGGCCAGTGCCGGTAGAACAGCGGTACTTGGTCGAAGCTGTGGAATTCCCGTTCCTGCACCTGACGCATGCCTTCTCCTGGTGGGCTGTTGACTTATCGCTGCGCTGTGGCCGCTTCCTTCAGTCCCCGCCGGACGCGGTTGACCGCTGTTACCCCGCACAGCAGCGCCATCGCTGCGGCCACGCCGCCGACCGTCAAGGCACCGGCCCAGCCGAACGCCAGCAGCAGGCCCAGCAGGCCGATGACGAAGGCACGGTCGCTCTTGCCCATCGGGCCGTCGTAGCGGCGGCTGGCACCGACCATCAGGCCCAGCACACCGGCGTACTCGCTCAGTGCTGCACCCCAGGCCAGCAACCACAACGCTTCCGGGCGCACGCCCGGCACGCTGAGCAGACTCAGGTACAGCGCCGCATCGGCCACCACATCGCACAGCTCGTTCAGATAGGCGCCCAGCCGCGACTGCTGGCCGAACTCGCGGGCCAGCATGCCGTCCACGGCATTGAGGGCCATGCGCAGCAGCATCCACAGCGGCAGGGCCAGATACAGCAGCGGTTGCTGTGGCGCACAGCACCAGACCACGACGGCGACCAGCAGCGAGACCACGGCAGCGGCCACGGTCACCACATTGGCGGTGATCCCCGCGCGATGCAGGCCGCCTACGGCCGGACGCAGCAGGTCCTGGAAACGTCCTTTCAATGCATAGATCGACACGATCCGAACCCGCAGCTCCCTGGCAGTTCCGGCACAGCCTACCCGATTGGGAGCGCACCTCCGTCGAAATGTCCGCGGCGCGGCGCCGGCCAGGGCATACCGAAGGCGGCCGCAGGGCCGTTGGGGCCGGTCAATTTTGCCGCCGCCGCCCGCCGTCGGCCCCCACCGCCTACAATATCGGCCCCGCTCCGCTGCCGATTGCCCTGTCCCATGACTGCTGATCTGTTGCCCGTCCGTCGGGCCCTCCTCTCCGTTTCCGACAAGACCGGCCTGGTCGAGCTGGCCACCGCTCTGGCCGCCCGCGGCGTCGAGCTGCTGTCCACCGGCGGCACCGCCAAGGCGATCCGTGATGCGGGCCTGGCCGTGAAGGACGTCGCCGAGGTCACCGGTTTCCCGGAAATGATGGACGGGCGGGTCAAGACCCTGCACCCGATGGTGCACGGCGGCCTGCTGGGCCGCTCGGGCCTGGATGACGCCGTGATGGCCGAACACGGCATCGGCGCCATCGACCTGCTGGTACTGAACCTGTACCCGTTCGAATCGGTCACCGCCAAGGCCGACTGCACCCTGGCCGACGCGGTGGAGAACATCGACATCGGCGGCCCGGCCATGCTGCGCTCGGCGGCCAAGAACTTCGCCCGCGTGGCCGTGGCCACCGACCCGTCGCAGTACGCCGAGCTGCTGGGCGCCCTGGACACCCATGATGGCCAGCTGCCGGCGGCCACCCGCTTCGCCTTCTCGGTCGCCGCGTTCAACCGCGTCGCCCAGTACGATGCGGCGATCAGCAACTACCTGTCGGCGGTCACCGCCACCGACGCCGCCGTGCCGGTGCGTGCCGAGTACCCGGCGCAGATGAACTCCACCTTCGTCAAGGTGATGGACCTGCGCTACGGCGAGAACCCCCACCAGAGCGGCGCGTTCTACCGCGACCTGTACCCGGTGCCGGGCACCCTGGCCACCTTCCAGCAGCTGCAGGGCAAGGAACTGAGCTACAACAACCTGGCCGATGCCGATGCCGCCTGGGAATGCGTGCGCCAGTTCGATGCGCCGGCCTGTGTCATCGTCAAGCACGCCAACCCGTGCGGTGTGGCGGTGGGTGCCGGCAACGGCGATGCCTACGAGCTGGCCTACGCCACCGACCCGACCAGTGCCTTCGGCGGCATCATCGCCTTCAACAAGCCGCTGGACGCCGCCACCGCACAGGTCATCCTGGACCGTCAGTTCGTGGAAGTGCTGATCGCACCGGACTACGAGCCGGCGGCGCTGGAATACGCGCAGAAGAAGGCCAACGTGCGCGTGCTGCGCATTCCGCATGGCGACGGCCTGAACAACTTCGACAGCAAGCGTGTCGGCTCGGGCCTGCTGCTGCAGTCCTCGGACAACCGCGGCATGACCCGTGACGAACTGAAGGTGGTCAGCAGGCTGGCACCGACCGACAAGCAGTTCACCGACCTGCTGTTCGCCTGGAAGGTGGCCAAGTTCGTGAAGTCCAACGCGATCGTCTATGCCAAGGACAACCGCACCATCGGCGTCGGTGCCGGCCAGATGAGCCGCGTGTATTCGGCGCGCATCGCCGGCATCAAGGCGGCCGACGCGAACCTGGTGGTTGAAGGCTCGGTGATGGCTTCCGATGCGTTCTTCCCGTTCCGCGACGGCATCGATGCCGCCGCCGCCGCCGGCATCAAGGCGGTCATCCAGCCGGGCGGCTCGATGCGCGACGCCGAGGTGATCGCCGCCGCCGACGAGCATGGCCTGGCCATGGTGTTCACCGGCGTGCGCCACTTCCGCCACTGATCCGCATCACCAAGCCGGGCCCTGCCCGGCTTTTCTTTTCTGCTTACGAGAACCCTGTCCCATGAAGATCCTCGTCATCGGCTCCGGCGGCCGCGAACACGCCCTGGCATGGAAGCTGGCCCAGTCCTCCCGCGTCGATGAGGTACTCGTGGCACCCGGCAACGCCGGCACCGCCACCGAAGACAAGTGCCGCAACGTGGCGGTGAAGGTCACCGACATCGATGGTCTGCTGGCCCTGGCCCAGGCCGAAGGTGTTGAACTCACCGTGGTCGGCCCGGAAGTGCCGCTGGTGGCAGGCGTCGTCGATCGGTTCCGTGCCGCCGGCCTGCGCATCTTCGGGCCAACCGCCGCCGCTGCCCAGCTGGAAGGCAGCAAAGCCTACGCCAAGGACTTCCTGGCCCGGCACAACATCCCGACCGCGTTCTACGCCGTGCACACCGACGTGGAGGCGGCACTGGCCTACATCCGCGAGAAGGGTGCGCCGATCGTGGTGAAGGCCGATGGCCTGGCCGCCGGCAAGGGGGTGATCGTTGCAATGACCCTGGCCGAGGCCGAGGATGCGGTGCGCGACATGCTCTCCGGCAACGCATTCGGTGACGCCGGCGCACGCGTGGTGATCGAGGAATTCCTCGACGGCGAGGAAGCCAGCTTCATTTCGATGGTCGATGGCGTGCATGCGCTGCCGATGGCCACCTCGCAGGATCACAAGCGAGTCGGCGACGGTGATACCGGGCCGAACACCGGCGGCATGGGCGCGTACTCACCGGCCCCGGTGGTCACGCCGGAGGTGCACGCGCGGGTGATGCGCGAGGTGGTCAACCCGACCGTGCAGGGCATGATCGCCGACGGCATTCCGTTCACCGGCTTCCTTTACGCAGGCCTGATGATCGATGCCAGCGGCGCACCGAAGGTGATCGAGTTCAACGTGCGCTTCGGTGACCCGGAAACCCAGCCGGTGATGCTGCGCCTGCAGTCGGATCTGGTCGAGCTGGTGGAAGCCGCCATTGATGGCCGCCTGGACCAGGTGCAGGCACAGTGGGATGCGCGCCCGTCGCTGGGTGTGGTGCTGGCCGCGAAACCTTACCCGGAATCGCCGGTCACCGGCGATGTGATTTCCGGACTGGATGAGGTGCCGGCCAGCGCCAAGGTATTCCATGCGGGTACTGCACTGGACGCGCAGGGCCGGGTGGTCAGTGCCGGCGGCCGCGTGCTGTGTGTGGCGGCGCTGGGTGACAGCGTGCGTGATGCGCAGGCCAATGCCTACGCCGGTGTGGCCAAGGTCAGCTGGGCCAACGAATTCCACCGCAACGACATCGGCTGGCGCGCGATCGCGCGTGAGGGGTAAGGCCTGATAGATCCACCACGCAGCCTCCTGCATGGAACCAGATCACGGATTCTGGGAGTCTTCACCGTCCTCGGCATGGAAGCCGGGACGGTGCGCTTCGGGAAGAGGCGACGCACGTCAAGCGAAGGAAATTACGCTGAGTGAATCCGCTATTTCGCCGAGTCAAGATAACGTTTCCAGTTCTCGAAGAGCCGCGCAACGTTCTGCTCATGTGAGTGAGCAGACGGATCATACCCATCAGAAGCTGGCATGTACCTGACAAAGCTCTCCAGAGACTCCGGGTAATCAAAATCAGCGTAGATCCTCTCAACCTCTCCGAGCGGATCAGCAATCTCATCGCGCTTGGCGTAGGCGTCCGCGAGAAATGCAACAAGCCATCTTCTGAGAATCTCATCCTCGTTTGAGTTCTTATCGAATGCCGCCAACTGCGCAGCTACGCTATTACGCTCATCGGGAAGAACCCCTTCAAGCCTTTCAATCAAGGCGTTCAGATTGAACTTCTCTTCCAGTTCCTTCTGCTCCGACGCGCACTGCTTCACAACCTCAAAGTCAATCAGATGGCGCCCCAGTGCCCATGCCACCTCGGTCTGATTCCAGGGTCCATAGGGTTGAATAGAGTCATACGTTCTCATGGACACTCACTTCTTGTTTGGTATTCCGTTCATGCTGCCACCTTCCACAAATCTTTGATGGGTCAAGTCGCCAGCCTTGTCGACTATGTATTCAAATCGACCGGCCTTTCCATTGAGTTCACCTGGCAGCTGCGTCAGAGTGCGGACCACGCCGTCACCCCCTGTCAACGGAGTATGAACACCCGCTTCTGCAGCAGTCTCTCGCATAAAGGTCGCCGAATTGTGCCCAGCGTCGGCTTTGAGTGCACTTCCCACAGGTCGGGAATTCAGAAGTGCCCGACCTTCAACACTCAGAGCTTTGGATGCCACCACACCTGCTCCACCGGCACCTGTAACTCCTGCGATATCAGCAGCGATACTGGTAGCTGCTGATATGACACTTGGATTGGCCATCGCAACCATGCCAGCTTCGATCAGCACTGGGGCAGCCATTGCCGCTGTAACAGCGATTGCGGCCGGTCTCATCGGCTCGTATACGGCGCCATTTCCGGCAGCAATATCCCTCCGATGCTGCTCAACGAATCGCTCTGCGGCCTGCCTTCCATCCGCATCGACGAACCTGTAGGGATTCCCGTTCGCGTACCGATACCTATTGAACTGCTCAACTGGCTTTTGGTGAGCGGTGACTGGGTCCACTGACAAAAACACACCCAATTGTGGATCCATGTAGCGCTGTTGCATGTAGCTCAGCCCTGTGGCCGAGTCACTCACATGTCCGGCGTACCCAGGTCCATCCGTGACCTGACCGCTTACCACGGCCCCGTAGGGCTCGTAGTCATATCGTTTGATGACGTTGCCGTTGGCATCGCTTTCGGCCACAACCGAGCCCAGGGCATCAGTGTGAATGTATGTGATCGTTGTCTGGGCGATTGCGGATGGTGACAGGCCAAGGCCCATCAGCAGCAGGCAGCACAGCCAGGCGCCTATGACACCAAGCTTGCGAGTTCGATCTTCAATTCCCCCGAAGCGGGTCGACACACCGCTTGCAGTTCTCTCAAACCTGCGCATCATTCCAATCCATGGAAGAGCCTTGAAGCAAGGCTTGGCATTCATAGCACAGAAGGGTAATCATCGGAGTCCAACTCTAGGACTGAGGCCAAAGGGAGGATACTGCATTGGGCCAGGCCCTTCGCTATAAACCTCGCGAGGGCTTGAACGGCTACCGACAGCGCAAGAGTGCCAGCCATGGGCTGATACTACTGAAGCACCCGATCAGCGGCCCGCATCACTAACTGCCATGCCGGCCAAACGAAAAGCCCCGACCAACGCCGGGGCTTTTCATCAGAACGGGTGCCGGAGATAGAAACCGAACCTAAGATCCATGCCTTACGCGGTGAACAGCGCCTTCATCTTCTTCAGGGCATTCGCCTCGACCTGGCGGATGCGTTCGGCCGACACGCCGTACTCGTCTGCCAGTTCCTGCAGCGTCACCTTGCTGTCCGCATCCAGCCAACGGCGGCGGATGATGTCACGCGAACGCGCATCCAGTTCGGCCATGCCTTCGCGCAGCAGCTGCAGCTGGTTGTCCTCGCTGTCGGCACGCTCGTAGGCCATCGACGGATCTTCATCGTTGGCCACCAGGTATGCGGCCGGCGACGGCGGCGCATGATCATCATCCTCGTCGCTGGGCGCATCGAAACCGATATCGCGACCGGACAGGCGCGACTCCATTTCCATGACCTCGCGCTCGGACACGTTCAGATCCTTGGCCACCGCGCTGACTTCCGCGGCGTTCATCCAGCCCAGGCGCGTCTTCGACTTGCGCAGGTTGAAGAACAGCTTGCGCTGCGCCTTGGTGGTGGCGACCTTGACGATGCGCCAGTTCTTCAGGATGAACTCGTGCATCTCGGCACGGATCCAGTGCACGGCGAAGGAAACCAGGCGCACGCCCATGTCCGGGTCGAAGCGCTTGACCGCCTTCATCAGGCCGATGTTGCCTTCCTGGATCAGGTCGCCCAGGGCGAGGCCATAGCCGTTGTAGCCGCGGGCCACGTGCACCACGAAGCGCAGGTGCGAATGCACCAGCTCACGGGCAGCGTCCAGATCGTTGCCGTCGCGGAAGCGACGGGCCAGGTCCTGTTCGTCATCGACCGACAGCACCGGGATCTGGTGCACGGCACCGATGTAGGCGTCCAGCGAACCGAGCGCACTGGGAATCGGGAGATTGTTTGCCACAAGGGCAGTAGAGGTGTTCTGGCTCATAGGCACCCATCTTAGCAGTCCGGGATTTGGACTGCTAAAGGAGGAAAAAGTTCCAGCATCCTATTGATGCAACACTGGTCCCAAACAGAGCCCTACCGTAGCGCGATTTGATGACAGTGGCGAGCGCGCTTTTCGGGATTCACAATCCCTTGGAATTCAATCAATTACCTGCCGGGAACCGGCCGATTCCGGTCAAGCGGAGCTGAACGGGCCGTTCCGGAGGCCCATTCAGGCCAGGAAACGTTGCCCGGTGTTCAGGCCCGGCTGCCGGCGGAGGTCAAAGCGCCGCGCGCGGCGGCAGCGACCAGTCGATCGGCGCCTGCCCGCGACGCTGCAGGTAGTCGTTGGCCATCGAGAAATGCCGGCAGCCGAGGAAGCCACGATGGGCCGACAGCGGCGAGGGATGCGGGGCTTTCAGCACACGGTGGCGCCGGGTATCGATGACCTTGCCCTTCTGCTGCGCGTAGGCCCCCCAGAGCATGAACACCAGGCCTTCGCGTTCGCGGTTGAGCACATCCACCACGTGGTCGGTGAAGCCTTCCCAGCCGCGGCCCTGGTGGGCGCCGGCCCTGCCCTCCTCCACCGTCAGCACGGCATTGAGCAGCAGCACGCCGCGCTGCGCCCACGGCACCAGGCAGCCGTGATCGGGACGGGGGATGCCCAGGTCGCCTTCGATCTCCTTGTAGATGTTCAGCAGCGATGGCGGCACCGGAACGCCGGCGGGCACCGAGAAGCTCAGTCCATGCGCCTGGCCGCGCCCGTGGTACGGGTCCTGGCCCAGGATCACCACTTTCACCTGTTCGAACGGCGTGGCGTCGAACGCCGCGAAGATCTGCGGCCCCGGCGGGAACACCGCCGCGCCGGCCGCCTTGCGCTGGCGCAGGAAGGTGGAGAGTTCGCGCATCTGCGGCTGCAACAGGTAATCGCCGACCTGCTGCTTCCAGCTCGGTTCCAGCTGGATCGTCGGGGTGTCCACTACGTCATCGGTCATCGCAACAGGGGTCCATCGTTCAAGCGGGCCAAGCGCAGCTGGAACAGCACCTTGGTCACCAGCAGGCGCTCCTCGATCGGCTTCAGCACCAGATCATTGGCACCGGCCTGCAGCAACCCGGTCTGGTTGTGTGGATTGCCGTCGCCGGTCATCACCAGCACCGGCAGTCGGCGTTTGCCGTAGCCGAAATCCACGCGCACGCGCTGCACCACGTCGCGTCCGCTCAATTCGCCCTTCAGGGTGACGTCGGTCAACACCAGGTCGATGCGGTGGCGGCTGCGGCCCAGCGATTCGGCCGTGAGCAGGGTGAAGGCCTCTTCGGCACTGACCACGTGCAGCACGTTGAGCTGCTGGCGTTCGAGCATGCGCTTGGTCGCCTCCGCCACCACCCGGCTGTCCTCGATGTAGAGGATGGTCGCCCCGGGAATGGTCTGCGGCTGCACATAGCCACGGATGAAGGTCGCCAGGGCCTCATGGCCCAGCGCCTTGTCGAAATAGTCGGTGACGTACTCGGTGAAGCGCCGCTGCTCCAGATGCTGCTGCGCATCGCCGGAGACGACGATCACCGGCACGTATGCCTGGCCGGCAGCTTCGCGGACCGTCCGCGCCAGCGCCAGGCCGTCGCCATCACGCAGGGTCAGCGAGGTGGTGACCAGGTCCACCGGCCCCTGCGCCAGCGCCTGCTGGGCACCCTCGATGCTGTCGCAGCCGATCACCTCCACGCCCGGCAGATCACGCTGCAGCACGTCGGCGATCAGCTTGCGCACCAGTTTGGAACCGTCGACCACCATCACCCGCGTAGCGGGCCCTTCAAGGTGCTTCAGCGCTTGCGGTTGCATGCCGGTCTCAGGTGTCGGTCGGGCGGGTCTGGTGGAGGAAGTGGCCGGTGACCAGCCACGCGCCCAGCCACCCCAGCAGCAGCGTGCCCAGCAGGACCAGGCTGCCATGCAGCAGGTCCAGGCCGTGCAGCACGAACGGGCTGCCGTAGCTGCGTGACAGGTCAGCCAGCGGCGCGCGCAGGGCGGCGCCGGCAACACCGATCAGGGCCAGCGCCACCGCGCCGGCGCCCAGCCCGTACCAGGCGCCCAGATACAGGAAGGGCCGGCGGATGAAGCCATCGCTGGCGCCGAGCAGCTGCAGCACGCCGATTTCCTCGCGCCGTGCCTGGATGTCGAGGCGCACGGTATTGCCGACCACCAGCGCAGCGCCGACGCCGAGCAGCACCGAAAGCACCTGTACCAGCCGCGCGCCGAACGCCAGCCACGCATCCAGACGCTGCCGCCACAGCGCATCGTGCTGCACCAGATCGGCCTCGGGCAGGCTTTCCAGCGCACGCGCCAGACGCGCATCGTCCTTGCCCTGCCCCGGGGTGATGACCAGCAGCGAAGGCAGCGGATTGTCATTCAGCGCGTCGATCGCCTCGCCAAGGCCGGCATCGCGCAGCTCCTGCAGCCCTTGCTCGGGCGTGCGCACGGTCACCTCGCCGACGTCATCGCGGTCGCGCAGCTGGCCGGCCAGGCGCAACGCACCCGGGCCATCCACCGTGCCCTTGAGGAAGACATTGATGTCGCGCGACTGCTGCACGCTGCCGGCGAAATGCTTGAGGTTGTCCAGCGCGATCGACAGGCCCAGTGGCAGTGCCAGCGCCAGCGCCATGACCATCACCGTCAGCAGGGTCGCCCACGGCTTGCGGCAGGCGCGGCCCAGGCTGAACACCACGCTGTGCACGTGGTGCTGGAACCACACGCCGAGACGCGAGGGTGCGGCGGCTTCGCTGTTTTCGTTCTTCGCCATGCGTTACTCCGCCAGATCCTGCGGCGAGATGTCGTCCACCAGCCGGCCGTGGTCGAGAATCAGCACACGCTTGCGCATGCGACGCAGCAGGGGAAGGTCGTGGCTGACCACCAGCACACTGGTGCCGCGCGCGGGCAGCTCGGCAAACAGGGCCATGATCTCCGCCGCCAGGGTCGGGTCCAGGTTGCCGGTCGGCTCGTCGGCAACCAGCAGCTTGGGTTCACCCACGATGGCGCGGGCGATGCCCACGCGCTGCTGTTCGCCGGCCGACAGCTGCGACGGCAGCGCCTTCTCGCGATGGCCCAGGCCCATCCGTTCCAGCACGGAACGCACGCGCTTGCCGATGTCGCCACGGCGCGTACCGCGCAGGATCAGCGGCAGTGCCACGTTCTCGGCGATGGTCCGGTCCATCAGCAGGCGATGGTCCTGGTACACCGCACCGACCGCGCGCCGATGGCGCGGGACGTCGCCGCCGCGCACCTTCAGCAGGTTGCGCTCGTCGAAGACCACCGCGCCGCGGCTGGGCCGCTCGTCGAGGTGGATCAACTTGAGCAGGGTGCTCTTGCCCGCCCCGGAATGGCCGGTGACGAACAGCATTTCGCCCGGCGCGACCTCGAAGCTGACGTCGATCAGGGCTTCGTGGCCACCGGCGTACTGTTTGCTGACATTGTCGAAGCGCAGGACACTCATGCCCCGATTATGCAGGACCGGCGCGAAGTATCGATAGCGCCGGGACGCGCCCGGGTGGAATCGTCGATCTGCCGCTGCGCGCGCCGGGCATGGCCCGGCGCTACCGCTGACCGGGTGCGCCGATCAGCCGCCCGACAGCATCCGGCGGATCTTGCGGCCGATGCGGGTCAGGAACGAGTCGGCGGCGTCGGTGCTGCGCACCGGCTTGGCCACCACGTGAACCGGCGTCACCGGCGAGGCACCGTTGCCGGCGCTGCCGTTGGCGACCATCGCCTCGCCACCCTCGACCGGACGGCCATGGCGACGACGACGGCGCTTGCGCGGCTTGCGCTCGCCGTCCGCCGCGAGCTCCGGAGCACCTTCGGCACGCGGCGGACGCGGCGGACGCGGGGCCTGGGCCGGGGTGCCGGACCCGGCACCTTCCACCGGCGCGGTCGCGCCCTGCTCGCCTTCCACCCGCGGCTTGCGCGGACCACGCGAGCGGCGTTCGCCGCTGCGCTCGCCATCGCGGCGCTCGCCACGGCCGGCGCCGGAGCGACCACCGCTGCGGCCACCGCCACGACGCTCTTCCTCGGCGGCGCGGGCTTCGCGCGCCTCGCGGAAGATCTGGCCGACGCTCTCGTTCTCGTCACCGTCCTCGCCAGCGACCGTGGCCGGGCGTTCCGGACGCGGCAGTGCGGTCATCAGTTCCTTGGTGACCGGCTCGGACGGAATCTTCTGTTCGATGTAGGCCTCGATGTCCGGCAGGCTCATCGCATAACGCTCGCAGGCGAAGCTGATCGCGTCACCCTCTTCGCCCAGGCGTGCGGTACGGCCGATGCGGTGCACATAGTCTTCGGCGTCGAACGGCAGGTCGTAGTTGTAGACGTACTTGATGCCGTCGATATGCAGGCCGCGGGCAGCCACGTCGGTGGCGACCAGGATTTCCAGCTGGCCCTTCTGGAAGCGGTTGAGCAGGCTCTCGCGCTTCTTCTGCGGCACGTCGCCGGACAGGACGCCGACCCGGTACCCGGCCTTTTCCAGCGAACGCGCCACGCGCTCGACGAAGACCTTGGTGTTGACGAAGACCATGGTGCGGGCGCCTTCGCTGCGCGAGAGCAGGCCCAGCAGCAACGGGATCTTCTCGTCGTCGGCCGGGAAGTAGATCTTCTGGCGCACGCGCGCGGCGGTCACTGTTTCAGCTTCGACCACCAGCTTCTGCGGCTCGTTCATGTGCTCGTAGGCCAGCTCCAGCACGCGATGGCTGAGGGTGGCGCTGAACAGCAGGGTCTGCCGGGTGGTGCGCTCGGGCATGCGGCGCAGCAGGAAGCGGATGTCCTTGATGAAGCCCAGGTCGAACATGCGGTCGGCTTCGTCCAGCACGCAGATCTCGCAGGCGTGCAGCGAAACCACCTTGTGCTGCTTGACGTAATCGATCAGGCGGCCGGGGGTGGCGATGATCACATCCACGCCCTGCTGCAGGATCTCGCGCTGCTTGTCGTAATCCACGCCACCGTAGACGAGGGCGAAACGCAGGCCCAGGTCGGAACCGAACTTCACGGCGTCCTTGTGGATCTGGATCGCCAGCTCGCGGGTGGGCGCCAGGATCAGCGCGCGCGGGTCTTCCGCCTTGCGGTCGGCCAGCGCCGGGCGGCTCAGCAGGCGGTTGACCACGGCAACCAGGAACGCCAGCGTCTTGCCGGTGCCGGTCTGGGCCTGGCCGGCGACATCACCACCGGCCAGCGCGACCGGCAGTGTCAGCGCCTGGATCGGGGTGCAGCGGGTGAATCCGGCTCCTTCAAGGCCAGCCTGCAGGGCCGGATGCAGCTCAAAGGAGGAAAAGGTCAAATCGGTCAGCGGTTTGTCGCTCATGAGTCCGTCTTGGTATGGCCACCGGCCAGCGGGCGGGCAGCACTGCATCGTCTGGGGGCACCGTCGCAAACTGCGGCCCCTGCGGCGGGTCGGCGGACCGGGACCACCGGGTCCGCGCGCCGCTCAATGCCCCAGTTTAACGCACTCCGGCGACCAAACCGGAATGAACCGTCTCACACAACTGCGAGACTGACTCGCTCGGCCGCCTCTTCACCCAGCCACACCGCGCTTGAACAGCCCTGCCCGGGGGCGCTGGAGTCTGCGCCTGCCGGCCCCCACTTCAAGAAGACAGTGAAATCCGACACATACCGCGCTTCGAAGCGATCACGATACGCTGGGTTCCAGCCGGCGACTGTCCGTGCCCCGCGATAGGGGTACACTGCCGGCCGTGAGCGTCCAGGCATCCCGCCGAACGCACCGCGGCAGGACGCCGCGAGGCAACGACGAGGGTCGCGCCACCGGGCAAGGCCCAGTTCACCCACCTCCGGCCTGGCCGGGTGCAATCCAAGACGAGAAACCAAGATGAGCGACAAGGTTGTACACGTCGGCGATGCCGACTTTGATAGCGCCGTGCTGAATTCCAAGGAACCGGTGCTGGTCGATTTCTGGGCCGAGTGGTGTGGCCCGTGCAAGATGATCGCCCCCGCGCTGGACGAGCTGGCCGATGCCTACCAGGGCCGCGCCAAGATCGCCAAGGTCAACGTCGACAACAATCGTGCGCTGGCCGCCAAGTACCACGTGCGTTCGATCCCGTACCTGGTCGTGTTCAAGGATGGCGAGAAGGTCGGCGAGCAGATCGGTGCGGTGGGCAAGGCCCAGCTGGCCGGCCTGCTGGACAAGGCCCTGGCCTGATCCTGTAACGACTCCGGCAGCCGCCCGGTGCGGCTGCCGGCAGGCGCGGACCGCGCCTGCATGAATGCTGTTCCCGGCGACCCTTGCACGGCGCCGCGGGCCGATGATAGTGTCGGCACATCCGGCCGCGTTCGCGTGCCGCACCTTCTGGACGCAGTTTCTTCCAGACCCATCCCCAACGTTCGCCGCCCCAGCCGGGCGCTCGCACCTTCAAGCGAGGAATAACGCTCTTGTCCGATAACACTCCCGAAACCGGCAGCGCAGAAGCGCCCGCCGAAAAGCGCGTGCGCAAGGCCCGCGTGACCAAGGCTGCCGCACCGGCCGCCGCCGAAACCAGCGCGCCCCCCGCGCAGCCGACCCTGCCGCTGGCCGCCGCGCCCGAAGCACCGGCGCCGGCCGCAGCCGCTCCCGCGCCGAGCGCGCCCGCCGCCGAGGCCCCTGCCAGCAGTGGCGGCGGTGAAGGCGGTGAGGGTCGCGAATCCGGCCAGCCGCGGCAGCAGAACCCTCAGGGTGGCGGCCAGCATCAGCACAACCAGAATGGCCAGCAGGGCCAGGGCCAGGGCCAGGGCAACCGCCGTGACCGTTTCCGCAACCGCCGCGACCGCGACCGCAACAACCGCTTCCGCGATGACGGCATGCCCAACGAGGGCGGCGAGCAGCAGGCGTTCGTGCCGCGCGTGCAGCCGACGGTGCCGGAAGGCTTCCCGGTCTATTCGCTGAGCGATCTCAAGCGCATGCCGGCACAGAAGCTGCTGGAAATCGCCGAACAGCTGCAGATCTCCGAAGGCGTGGCGCGTGCCCGCAAGCAGGATGTGATCTTCGCCCTGCTGAAGGTGCTGACCCGCCACGGCGACGGCGTTGCCGCCGATGGCGTGCTGGAGATCCTGCCGGACGGCTTCGGCTTCCTGCGCGCGGCCGAAGCCAGCTACCTGGCCGGCCCGGACGACACCTACATTTCGCCCAGCCAGATCCGCCGTTTCAACCTGCGTACCGGCGACCACCTGTCCGGCCGCATCCGCTTCCCGAAGGACGGCGAGCGCTACTTCGCGCTGTCGATCGTGGACACCATCAACGGTGAGCCGCTGGAAGCGTCGAAGAACAAGGTGCTGTTCGAGAACCTGACCCCGCTGTTCCCGCGTCGCCGCTTCACCCTGGAGCGCGGCAACGGTTCGTCGGAAGACATCACCGGCCGCATCCTCGACCTGATGGCCCCGCAGGGCAAGGGCCAGCGCTCGCTGATCGTCTCCCAGCCGAAGGCGGGCAAGACGATGATGATGCAGCAGGTCGCCACCGCGATCACCACCAATCATCCGGACGTGCACCTGATCGTGCTGCTGATCGACGAGCGCCCGGAAGAAGTGACCGAAATGCAGCGCACCGTGCGCGGCGAGGTCATCAGCTCGACCTTCGACGAGCCGGCCGCACGCCACGTGCAGGTCGCCGAAATGGTGATCGAACGGGCCAAGCGCCTGGTCGAGCACAAGAAGGACGTGGTGATCCTGCTGGACTCGATCACCCGCCTGGCACGCGCCTACAACAACGTCGTGCCGAGCTCGGGCAAGGTGCTGACCGGTGGTGTGGACGCCAACGCCCTGCACCGCCCGAAGCGCTTCTTCGGTGCCGCGCGCAACGTTGAAGAAGGCGGCAGCCTGACCATCATCGCCACCGCGCTGGTCGACACCGGCTCGAAGATGGACGAGGTGATCTACGAAGAGTTCAAGGGCACCGGCAACAGCGAAGTGCACCTGAGCCGCCGCATCGCCGAGAAGCGCGTGTTCCCGGCCATCGACATCAACCGCTCCGGCACCCGCCGCGAAGACCTGCTGATCGAGCCGGAACTGCTGCAGAAGATCTGGATCCTGCGCAAGCTGCTGCATCCGATGGATGAAATGGCCGCGATGGAATTCCTGCTGGACAAGATGAAGAACACCAAGTCCAACGACGAGTTCTTCGGTTCGATGAAGCGATAAGAAGAAAGCCCCGCACTGCGGGGCTTTTTTTGTCATACGATAGTTCCCCGATAGGCATTGGGCACCGCCCACGTGGGCACCGCGTTTGCCGTGGTATCCTGAAGACTAGCGGGCTGGTGCTAAGCGAATCTCAATTCGCCAGGGGTGTTCGATTCCCCCCCGTCTTTACTTCATCTTGATGTGCTTGGCATCCGCAGCAATCGAGCTAAGCTCCTCAGACAGGCCGGTTGCGCCGACAAAGTTCGCGCTGCGAAGCTTCGCCCCGTCGAACTTCGTCCTTGTGCAGTTTGCACCTCGAAAGATCGCGCTGCTCAGATCTGCGTTTGAGAAATCTGCACCAGTCAAATCTGCCCCAGAGAAATCGCAGCCTTTGAAGCGGGCCCCCACCAGTTTCGCGCGCACGAGCTTCGCGCCACGGAAAGTAGTCCGCTTTGCTCTGACGTCAAGGAAAACGGCCCCATCAAAGTCACATCCGGTGAAGGCGCAATCTCTGAGACTGGATTTTGAAATGACTACGCCCTGTGCACTGGAGTCGACAAGATCCAATCCCTCAAGGCTTACATCATTGATACGAGCGGTTGCGATCGTGACCTTTTTCACCCCCAGCGAGGACAGGCGGCGTAGTTCTCCGTAGATCCGATATCCGGCATCACTTCCCCTGTAGTGTCTGAGATCCTCAAGATCACGAAGAACTTGCTTCTTTAGATCGGACCGTTCGCTTCTCCGCTGGAACAGATAGGCGACCAAACCGATGACCAGCAGGTCCAGAATCATTCCATGTGCTTCGACCAACACATTCTCGAAGAACTCTTTCGAGTAAAGCCCCCATGTTGTGTTTGGAAAGACGTGACCCGAGACCCACGACCAGCGACCGGTCACTGCGATGATCACCGTGCCGCTCAGAACCAATGCAAGGATCGGAATCCTGAGCTCGTACAACCAGTACTTCATTCGCGCCAGAATCATGCTATCTGCACACATTTGATGTGAAGCGTGATGATACAAGCACCCACATACGCGCTCGTCGGAGATTTGTCTGAACAGACATAGCTTGCCTTCTATCCAGCAGGCAGGGTTACGGGCAGGCCACCGCGTCTTCGGCGGTAGCCGTGTTGGCCGTCAACCTGACCCGGGTGAATGCCGCGGCGAACGGCGCGTCGGCGCTGACCACGAACGGGGCTTCCACCGCGCCCAGGTCCACGCCGCGCTTTGCAAAGCAGGCCAATGGCACGGTCACCGTCTGCTTCTGCCCGGGCGCCAGCGCGACCAGCTGCGGGGCGATGTCCACCCCACCCTCACAGCCGCTGCCACACTGCATGGTCACCTTCACCGGCGATGCCGGGCGCTTCACCAGCTGCACATCGAACTGCAGCGCGCCGTTGCTGCGCGCCAGTGCGCCGAGATTGCGGCGCGAGGTGCTGCGTGCGATCAGCTGCGCCGGGGCCCGCCAGGTCACCTCCTTGGCGTCCTGCTGGGTGTTCACCTGCACGGTGCGCACCTGCACCACCGGCTTGGCGGTGGGCCAGCGCAGCGTAGCGTTCAGATCATTGCCAAGCGGTTGGGTCGCTCCCGCGGCGGCAACGTGCAGGGCGAATGGCGGCGTGTCGGCGCGGTTGAAGATCGGCAGCACGGTGACTTCGCCGCAGCTGTCCGGGTCAGCTTCCTCGAGCCTGGCGACCTTGCCGCCCTTGGCGTAGCTGAGGCCATAGCCAAGCGCGAACAGCGCCGGCTTCTTCGCGTCGGGCTGGTCGATCGGTGCCGGGCACGGAACGCCCGGCCACGGGAAGCTGAGGCGTCCACGGAAGTCGTGTGCCGGCTTGCCGCCCTTGCCCGCCACCAGCACATCCGTCACGCCCTTGCCTTCGGTGCCCGGCAGCCAGGCGGCGACGAAGGCGCTGGACAGATTGAGCAGGTCGTTGACATACATCGGGCGACCGGACAGGTAGACGGTCACCACCGGCTTGCCGGTTGCAGCTGCGGCCTTCAGCGCGGCCAGGTCCTGCGGGTAGGCCCGGCTGTGGCTGACGGTATCCGAAGCGAGAATATCGCCGTTGGTTTCCGCATAGGGCGTCTCACCGATCACCGCCAGCACCACATCGAAAGCCTTCGGATCGACGCCTTGGCCATCGGCGCTGAAGCTGACCTTGTCCGCACCCAGTTCGGCGCGCAGCGCGCCCAGCACGGAATCGGCGTTGGGAAAATCGGAATTCCTGTTCTCGGTGCCCTGCCAGGTCAGCGACCAGCCACCGGACTGGTCGCCGATGCTGTCGGCGCTCTTGCCGACCACCAGCACCCGTGCATCGCGGCGCAGCGGCAGCACCTTGCCTTCATTCTTCAGCAGCACCAGCGATTCGCGCACGGCACGCCGGGCCAGGTCACGGTGCTGCACGGCACTGGCATCGCCGGCGTAGCGGCTGTCGGACGGCTTGTGGTCGAACAGGCCCGCGCGCAGCTTCACCCGCAGGATGCGGGCGACCGCATCGTCGATGCGCGTCAGCGGAATCTCACCGCTCTTGACCTGCGCGGTGGTGTTGGCGATGAACGCTTTCCAGTCGTCGGGCACCATCACCATGTCGATGCCGGCATTGATGGCCTGCGCACAGCTGTCGTTGCGGCAGCCCGGCACCTGCGCGATGCCGTTCCAGTCGGAGACGACGAAGCCATCAAAACCCATCTTGTCCTTCAACGCATCGGTCAGCAGCGCCTTGCTGCCGTGCATCTTGCCGTAGTCCACGCCTGCGGCGCGGTCGTTCCAGCTGTTGAACGAGGCCATCACCGTCTGCGCCCCCTCGGCGAGCGCACCATAGTAGCCCTGCGCGTGGACGTTGATCATGGTGTTCTTGTCGACCAGCGCCTCACCCTGGTCGCGGCCGTTGTCGGTGGCACCATCGCCCAGGTAGTGCTTGGCGGTGGTGACCACGTTGCCGTCGTCCTTGAAGGTGCCCTGTGCTCCCTTCACGTAGGCGTGGGCGTAGCTGCGGATCACCGCCGGGTCGGACGTATAGCTCTCATAGGTGCGGCCCCAGCGAGGGTCATGGGCCACGGCCAGGGTGGGTGCGAACACCCAGCCGATGCCGGTGGCGCGCACCGAGCGCGCGGTCGCCTCGCCGATGCGTTCGATCAGTTCGGCATCGCCGGCCGCGCCCAGGCCGATGTTGTGCGGGAACAGGGTCGCACCCAGCACGTTGTTGTGGCCGTGCACCGCATCGGTGCCCCAGATGACCGGCACCGGCGTCTTCGCATCGGTTGCCAGCGATGCAGCGTGGTAGGCATCGGCCAGCTGCAGCCAGTCCTGCACGCTGGCGTGCTTGTCCATGCCCGGCCAGGAGCCACCGCCATTGAGGACCGAGCCGATGTAGTAGCGGCGCACCTCGTCCGGCGTGATGGTCTTGATCTCGGCCTGGGTCATCTGCCCGATCTTCTGCGCCAGCGTCATCTGCGCAAGGATCTCCTGCACGCGCCTTTCGATATCCGCATCTGCAGCGATCACGCTGTGGACGCGCGGCCAGTCCTGCAGGCGTTCGCCCGTGGACGGCGCGGCACCCGCCGATGCGGCCAGGGCGGCCAGCAGACAGCCGGAAAGAAGGGTCTGGGTGGGGCGCTTCACTGGGTACTACCTCCGTGGATGACGTTCCTGGCGTGCGGGACTGCAGCGGCACGTCGGTATGGGCGATCGGACGCCTGTCCTGACAGCGCTGTCATATAAGCCTGCCTGCATCGTGTCAATGAGCGATCGCACATCCTGTGGCGGCAATCGCGTAACGGCGGGCTTTGCGGCCGACGCAGCACACGGCCCGCGGCGGTGGGTGTTGCGACGCGACAAGAATTCAGGACGTGCCAGTCCCCCTCGCGTCGTGGCACCATCCGCCTGCTCCGGCAACACCGACATCGCAGGTACGCACTACCATCGGCGCGTCGCCGCCGCCTTCCAGGAGGATCCACCGCATCATGCGCAGTCGAATCGAGGATGTCGCCGCCGTTGCCGGGGTATCGATCAAGACGGTGTCCCGCGTGCTCAACCGCGAGCCGAACGTGCGCGAGCAGACCCGCGAACGGGTGCTGGCGGCCGTGGCGCGCCTGGGCTACAAGCCCAATCTCTCCGCGCGCAGCCTGGCCGGACAGCGCTCGTACGCGCTGGCACTGGTCTACAACAATCCTTCGCGCAACTACCTGATGGAAATCCAGAACGGCATGCTCGAGGCCTGCCACGCACAGCACTACAACCTGATCCTCGGCCCGGTGGGCACTGGCCGGCGTACCCTGCCCGACATGACCGCGCTGTTCGAGAACTCGCGTCCGGATGGCGTGGTGCTGATCCCGCCGCTGACCGACGACGAAGTAGTGCTGTCGTACCTGGAAGAGCATGACATTCCCTTCGCCTGCATCGCCCCGCGACACCCGGAGGGACGCATCGGCGTGCGCATGGATGAAACCACTGCGGTGGTCGAGCTGATCGGTCACCTGGTCGCGCAGGGCCACCGCCGCATTGCCCACATCAAGGGGCCGCGCGCGCATGGTGCCTGCCAGTGGCGCTACGCCGGTTACCGCCAGGCCCTGCGGCAGGCAGGTATCGCCTACGATCCGGCGCTGGTGGTCAACGGCCAGTTCTCGTTCGAGTCCGGCGTGGACGCAGCCAACCTGCTGCTCGACATGGATGAGCCTCCCACGGCAATCTTCGCCGCCAACGACGACATGGCCGCGGCCGTGTATCGCGTCGCGGGCGAACGCGGCCTTCGCGTGCCGCGCGACCTTTCGGTGTGCGGGTTCGACGACACCCCGATCGCAGGGCACATCTACCCTGCACTCACCACCGTGCGCCAACCGACCTCGCACATGGGGCGGCTGGCCACCGAACAGCTGATCGAGCACATCCGTGCCGAAGCCGCTGGCCGCATGATCACGGTCGAGCACGCGGTACTCGAACGCGAGTCGACCGCCGCACCACGGCGACGTTGAGCCAGCGGCGAACCTGCGGCTCACGCGGCAGGCAGCCGCGAACCCTTCCATGCATAGAAGGCAATGTAGAGATAACACAGCGCCGGCAGCAGGAACGACAGCTGCAGGCCATGATTGTCGGCAAGCCAGCCCATGGCCAGCGGGATGACCGCACCGCCGACGATCGCCATCACCAACAGGCTTGAAGCCTGTCCGGTGAGAGCTCCAAGGCGGGTGATCGCCAGCGCGAAGATGGTCGGAAACATGATGGAGTTGAACAGTCCGATGCTCACCACCGCCCACTTGGCCAGGCCACCCGTGGTGGAGACGGTGATGCCGAGCAGCAGCACCACCGCGAGCGCGAAAAGACCGAGCAGCCAGCGCGCATCCAACCGCGCCAGCAGCGCCGCGCCAAGCAGGCGCCCGACCAGCGCACCGCCCCAATAGAGCGAGACATAACCGGTGGCCTCCTGCTCGGTCATGCCCTGGCCGATGCCCGGCGAGGACAGGAAGTTGACCAGCACGCTGCCGATGGAAACTTCCGCGCCCACGTAGCAGAAGATGGCCAGCACACCCAGTCGCACATGGCGGTGGCGCAGGACGTCCCACGGCCGGCTTCGCGCGCCGGTGCGTTTCTCCACGCCGGGAATGGTGGGAAGACGGAACATCCAGATCGCTGCCGCCAGCAGGAACAGGACCACGGCCAGGCCGAAGTACGGCAGCTGCACCGATTGCGCTTCGGCTGCACGGTAGGCCAGTGCTTCGGCCTGCGGCAACAGCGCCAGCTGCTCCTCGCTGCGCGGCTGCGCCGACAGGATCAGCAGGCCACCGAACAACGGTGCCAGCGTGGTGCCCAGCGAGTTCATCGATTGCGCCAGGGTCAACCGGCTGGAGCTGGTGCGCTCCTCGCCCAGCAATGCCACGTAGGGGTTGGCTGCCACCTGCAGCACGGTGATGCCGGTGGCCAGCACGAACAACGCTGCCAGGAACAGCCCATAGACATGGGCGGCCGCAGCCGGCCAGAACAGCAGCGAGCCGACGCCTGCAATGGCCAGCCCGGCGACGATGCCGCGCTTGTATCCCACCGCAGCCACCAGCCGGCCAGCAGGCAGCGACATCAGGAAGTAGGCGCCGAAGAAGGTGAACTGGATGAGCATCGCCTGCACCCAGCTCAGCGCGAACGCCGCTTTCAGGTGCGGAATGAGGATGTCGTTGAGGCAGGTCAGGAAGCCCCACATGAAGAAGATGGCGGTGACCACCGCCAGTGCGCGGGTGGTCCCCTGCACGTGATGTCCTCGAATGGTCGTTGCTGTGTCCATTGCTTGTCCTTCCAGTCAGTGATCGAAGCCATCCTGCGGTCATGCGTGACATTTGCAGCCATTGTGATTGTCCAGCGCTGTCAGTCCGACGAATGCCCTGACCCGTGCGGGCTGAAAGCTGATCCGCGCAGTTTTGTTCTGCACCGCACAACACTTTCCTGCCCTCGTGTTGGCAGCGCTGTCATCCCTGCAAAACCGCTGCAGATGCCGTCGCACAAGGCGTTGTTTCCGAAGCGACGAGGTTCTGGCAACGATTTCACAGCGCGCCTTGCGACCGCCGACGCGGCGCACTTCATGGCAGTTTGTTGACAACGCTGTCAAGCGTCGCTCCAATCCGGGCCACATGCAGTAGTCCGTGATTGAACGAAGCAGGATCGCCATTACCGAATTCCCTGGGGAGGGAGCTTCCATGAAGACGTACAAGGCAGTACCTCGCAAGACGATGCTCACTTCCGCGCTGCTGGCTGCGCTGGCCGCCCCGGCATGGGCACAGGACGCACCCGGCACCAACGAACCAGTCGATCCGACCACGCTCGATGCGGTGCAGGTCACCGGTATCCGCGGCAGCCTGACCTCATCGATGAACCTCAAGCGCGACAGCCAGGGCGTGGTTGACGGCATCGTCGCCGAGGACATCGGCAAGTTCCCGGACACCAACCTGGCCGAATCATTGCAGCGCATCAGCGGCGTTTCCATCGACCGCACCTCCAGCGGCGAAGGGTCCAAGGTGACCGTGCGCGGCATTGGTCCGGACTACAACCTGGTGCTGCTGAACGGGCGGCAGATGCCGGCGTCGAATCTGGGCAACGGCGGCGGCGGCCTGTCCGGCTCGCGCTCGTTCGACTTCGCCAACCTCGCTTCCGAGTCGATCTCTGCGGTGGAGGTATACAAGACCAGCCGCGCCGACAATCCTGCCGGTGGCATCGGTGCCACCATCAACATCAAGACGCTGCGGCCGCTGGAGTCCGAGCCGGTGATCAGCCTTGGTCTGAAGGCGGTCAACGATTCGTCCAACGACAACCTGCCGCGGACCCTGCGCGGCTCCAACGTCACCGGCGAGCTCTCGGGCATCTTCAGCCAGCGCTACGCCGACGATCGCTTCGGCGTGACGTTCAGTGCCAGCCACCAGGAACGTGATTCCGGCTTCAACCAGGCCACCGTGGCCGAGGGCTGGGCCACGTTCAAGGGCAACGAGAGCGCGGACTGGCGGGCGCTGCCGCTGCCTGGCCAGGGGTATTCCGACCGCATCACCAACCGCCCCGGCCCCGACGACGTCTACGCACGTCCGCAGAACACCGCCTACAACGTCAACGGCGTGCAGCGGCAGCGCACCAACGCGCAGGCGACGTTCCAGTGGAAGCCGGCCGACAATGTCACCACCACGCTGGACTACACCTATGTCGAGAACAAGGTGCAGCAGCAGCGCAGCGAGCTGTCGGTCTGGTTCAACTATGGTCCGGGCGACAGCATCTGGACCAACGGCCCGGTGTCCGCGCCGATCATCTACAGCGAGGACATGACCAATTCGGACGTGTCGATGGGCGGCGCCAAACTGGCCACCAAGACCGACATGCACTCGCTGGGCTTCAACGTCGACTGGGAAGTGAACGACGCGCTGGACCTGTCCTTCGATGTGCACAACGCCGAGTCGGAATCGCGGCCGGACAGTCCCTATGGCTCGGCGGGCGTGCTCGGCGTGGCCGCCTTCGTGCGTGGCACCACCACCGTCGACTACAGCGGCGACCTGCCGATCATCAACATCGCACTGCCGCCGGGCGGCGTGCAGGCCTCCGACGCACTGGTCACCGGCTCGGTGTTCCAGAACAGCTACAACAAGTCCAAGGTGCAGCAGTACCAGGGCCGCGGCACGTTCCGCTTCGCCGACTATTCGGCGCTGGACTTCGGCGTGGGCCACACCCAGGTGGAGAACCGCTCTGCCTCGGCCATCATGCAGCGCAACAGCTGGGGCGGTCTGGGCTCTCCGGCCGACTACGCCGATGACATCTGGTACGCCGACAACATGGGCAAGTACTTCAAGGCATTCTCCGGCCACAACGATCCGCGCCTGACCGGCCAGTTCCTGGTGTTCGACTTCGACCGCCTGATCGATCGCGCGGCCCAGGTCGGCACCGATTCCGATCCGGCCTGCCCGAGCTGCTACTACGCACCGACGGAGTACTCCGAGGACATCCGCACCACCGAGAAGTCGAAGAGTGCCTACCTGCAGTACCGCACCACGTTGGATTGGTCGATGCCACTGCACGTGGCCGTCGGCGCGCGCTACGAGCAGACCGAGGTGGAGTCGAATGCGCTGGTGCGCGTACCGACCGGCATCAGCTGGAGTTCGGCCAACGAGTTCAACATCGACTACGCCGCCGATCGCGGCTTCGTCGGTGGCAAGGGCAAGTACGACTACGTGCTGCCGAACGTTGATCTGAAACTGGACCTGGCCGAGACGCTGGCGCTGCGCGGCAGCTACAGCCGCACCCTGGGCCGGCCGAGCTGGACGCAGATCCAGAGCGGTCAGTCGCTGGCCGACATCGTGCGCACCCAGGGCGGCACCGGCACCCGCGGCAATCCGGGTCTGGAGCCGCTGATCTCGGACAACTTCGATCTGTCGCTGGAGTGGTACTACGGCGAGGCCAGCTATGCCTCCGTGGGCTTCTTCCGCAAGAACATCAAGAACTTCATCAGCGACACCATCGTGCGCGAGAACGCCGGCACCCTGCATACGCCGGTCGGTGGCGCGTACTGGAACGAGGCACTGGCATCGGGCTGCGGCACCACCGACATGCCCTGCATCCGCGACTACATCTTCACCAACCATGCCGGGGATCCTGGCGTGACCTATACCGGGCGCAATTCGGCCGGGCAGATGACCGGCACCATCGTCGGCCAGCCCAACGACCCGGTGGCCGGTTTCGACATCACGGTACCGGCCAACCAGCACTCGGATCACCTCGACGGCTGGGAAGTGGCGGTGCAGCACCTGTTCGGCCAGTCCGGCTTCGGCGTGGCCGCGAACTACACCAAGGTGAAGTCGGGGCTGACGTTCAACAACCTCAGCCTGGGCGACCAGTACCCGATGATCGGCCTGAGCGATTCGGCCAACGTGGTCGCGTTCTACGACAAGAACGCCTGGCAGATCCGCGCGGCCTACAACTGGCGCGACAAGTTCCTAAACGGCATCGGTGGCCAGGGCCCGAACCCGAACTACACTGCCGCGTACGGTCAGCTCGATCTCAACATCAGCTACGCGGTCAGCGAACAGCTGACGCTGAGCCTGGAAGCAATCAACCTGACCGACGAGACCATGCGCACCTATTCGCGGCACACCAACATGCTGCGTTATGCCACCCAGACCGGTCCGCGCTACATGTTCGGCGTCCGCTACAAGTTCTGACCGGCGGCGGAGGGCTCGTGGAGCCGGGTTCATGCCCGGCCCACGCCGCACGGGTGCATGATGCGCGGACCCAAGGCCGCCGGGCACGGGCCCGGCCCTCCATCACGACCAGGATGTCCACGCATGCTGCCCCACCCCCGACCCATCGATGACGTGCGGGACCTGGACCCGGATGAGCTGCCGGCCCGGCTGCACACCTGGACCACGCCGAAGGTGATCCGCGGGCTGGTCGCGCACTGGCCCCTGGTCGCGGCCGCGCGCCGCTCGCCTGCGGAGGCGGTTGCGCACCTGGCCGCGTTCGACCACGGGCAGATGCCGGTGACCGCGACCACGGCAGCACCCGACGCCGGCGGCCGGCTGTTCTACAACGCGGACATGAGCGGCTTCAACTTCCGCCGCGAGCAGGTACCGTTGAAAGTGGTGCTGGCCACGCTGCTGAAGTACGCCACCGATCCGGCGCCGCCGTCGATCTACGTGGCATCGACGACGCTGGACAGCTTTCTGCCCGGCTTCACCCGGGCCAATCCGCTGCAGCTGGGCGTGGACGAACCTCTCAGCAGCATCTGGATCGGCAACCGCTCGCGCATTGCCGCCCATCAGGACGTACCGGACAACCTGGCATGCGTGGCGGCCGGGCGCCGCCGGGTGACGCTGTTCCCACCGGACCAGATCGACAACCTGTACATCGGCCCGCTCGATTTCACTCCCGCTGGGCAGGCGATCAGCCTGGTCGATTTCCACGCACCTGACCTTGATCGCTTTCCGCGCTTCCCGCAGGCGCTGCAGCAGGCGCTGGTGGCCGAACTTGAACCGGGCGATGCGGTCTTCATCCCTTCACTGTGGTGGCACCACATGGAAGGTCTGGAAACATTCAATGTGCTGGTCAACACCTGGTGGCGGCCGGTGCCGGCCTGGATGGACTCGCCGATGAATGCCCTGATGCTGTCGATCCTGGCCCTGCGCGGATTGCCCGCGGCACAGCGCGCGCAGTGGCGCGCGATGTTCGACCACTATGTGTTCGCCGACAGCGAGGCGGCGACCGCACACATACCGATGCAGGCGCAGGGTGTGCTGGGAACGCTCGACGCGGCGGCGGCCGCGCACGTGCGCCAGACCCTGCTGCGCCGCCTGCAGCGCTGAGGCCGCCGGTCGCGCCGGGCTTCACCCGCGCCGACGCCGTTTCTGGCGATAATGCTGCCTGCATTCCGCCTGCGCCTGCCCGCATTGCGGTCCCCCCCGCCCCATCCTGCTCCGCATGCGCCTGATTTCGCCCCGCCTCAACCTGGGCAAGCTGATCCTGGCCCTCGCCCTGCTCAGCGCCATCATCGCCCTGGCCAATACACTGCTGGCCAGCTACCGCGTGCAACGCGACCAGCTGGTCGGCAACACGCTGGAGGCCAACCGCGTCTATGCCAGCAAGCTGGCCGAGACGACCCAGAACTTCCTGCTGTCCGCCCAGCAGCAGTTGGCCTACAGCGCGACCCGGCTGGGCGAGGCGGACATGGATCCGCGCCAGGCGCAGGGCGAAGCCAGCCGCCTGCAGCTGCAGTCGAGCAGCTTCAACTCCTCGCTGGTCGTGGATGCCGATGGCCTGGTGATCGCCACCTCGCCCCAGACGCTGCAGCTCCAGGGCGAGATCCTGCACAGCGCGGGCAACAATGCGGCACTGGCCTCCCGTCAGCCGATGATCAGCGATCCCTACCAGTCGGCCACCGGCAAGCTGCTGGTCTCACTGTCGCATCCGATTTTCGACGGCCAGGGCCGCTACCGCGGCTATATCAGCGGCACCCTGTACCTGCGCCAGCGCAGCGCGCTGCATACGCTGCTGGGTACGCATTACTATCGCGACGGCTCGTATCTGTATGTGGTCGACCGCCATGGCCGCCTGCTGTACCACGTCGAAGGCGAGCGGGTGGGCGACTATGTGGTCGGCAATCCGGCGGTGACGGCGGTGATCCACGGTGAGCGGGGAGCGCAGCAGGTACGCAACAACCGCGGTGTATCGATGCTGGCCGGCTATGCCCCGGTCGCTGTCACCGGCTGGGGCATCGTCGCCCAGCGGCCCACCGAAGCCACCCTGCAGCCACTGTCGCGGCTGATGTCGGCGGTGATCTGGAACGCGATCCCGCTGGGTGTGTTGTCACTGGTGATCACCTGGTGGTTCGCCCGGCGCATTTCGCTGCCGCTGTGGCAGCTGGCGCGCAACGTGCAGGCCGGCGAGGACACCGGCAACGCGATCAGCCATGTCAACGGCATCCGCGCCTGGTACTTCGAGGTTGCCCAGCTCAAGCATGCGGTGCTGCACAGTTTCAACGCACTGCAGGACCGGATCGGCACGCTCAACCGCGCCAGCCGCACCGATCCGATGACCGGTCTGTTGAATCGTCGCGGGCTGCAGCATGCGCTGGATGCGCTGCAGGCGCAGGGCATTCCCTTCGCGATCCTGGCGCTGGACATCGATCGCTTCAAATCGATCAACGACGGCCATGGGCATGACGTCGGTGATGCCGTCATCGTCCATATCGCCGAGCAGATGCGCCGCCACTCGCGCGAGAGCGATCTGTTGTGCCGCGCTGGCGGCGAGGAGTTCCTGCTGCTGTTGCCGGGTATCGGTACCGAGCCTGCGCGCCAGGCCGCCGAGCGCCTGCGCCAGCACATCGCCGATCACCCCTTCGCACCGGTCGGCACGATCACGGTGTCGCTGGGCGTGGCCCATTTCCCCAGCTTCCATGCCGATGCCGAGCAGGCCCTGCGCCTGGCCGACAAGGCCCTGTACCTGGCCAAGGAACAGGCGCGCAACCGGGTAATCGTCTACCCCCACGCAGACTGAAGCGCAGGCGCGCGGGGCTACGCCAGCCGGTGGCTGGCGGCATAGGGCGGCGTGTCCGGATAGTCGCCACTGGCGAAGCGGGCCTGCAGGGCCTGCCACCAGCCGGGATCGAACAGGTGCCGATAGTGCTCACGCACGGCCGCCAGTTCGCCGGCCGGCAATCCCATGAAGGGGCCGAAGCGTTCGGGGAACACATCGCGCGGGCCAACGTGGAACCAGGGCTCGTCGGCCATCGCCTCTTCCGGCGAGCTCGGCTGCGGCCAGGCACGGAACACACAGTCGCTGACGAGGCACAGTTCGTCGTAATCGTAGAAGACCGCGCGGCCGTGACGTGAAACACCGAAATTCTTCGGCAGCATGTCACCGGGGAAAATGTTGTTGCGCGCCATGTCGGTGATCGCCTGCGCGTAGTCGAGCACCGCAGCGCGCACCGGCTCTGCGCCCTGCTCGCGCAGGTACAGGTTCAACGGGCGGAAACGGCGCTGCACGTAGCACAGCGCCACTTCCACTTCGTCGCCATCGACGCGGATGCTCTGCGCGCACTGGCCCAGCAGTTCGTCAAGCAGCGCCGGCGCAAAGCGGTCGCGCGGGAAGCGCAGGTGCCGATAGGATTGCGCGTCCAGCAGGCGGCCGACACGGTCCAGGTTGAACACCAGCGCGTACTTCTCTTCCACCTGCTGCCTTGACATCGCCTTCGGCCAGGCGAAACGATCGCGGATGAGTTTGAACACCAGCGGATAGCTGGGCAGGGTGAACACGGCCATGACCATGCCGGGGGTGCCTTCGGCGTGGACCAGGCGCTCGTGTGGATGTTCATTGAAATGGCGGAAGAAGGTGCGGTAGCGCTCGGTCTTGCCCTGCTTGGCACGGCCCAGCACGGTGTAGATTTCGTCGATCGGCTTGCCCGGCAGCAGGCTGCGCAGGAACACCACGGCGTCGCCGACGGTGGCCAGGTCGGCCTGGAAATAGCTGCGCGACACGCCGAACAGGTGGGCGACATCGCGGCGACGGGTCAGCACTGCATCGGCACGCAGGCCCTGTTCGTCGTTGACCAGCGCGATCACGCAGGGCGAGAAGCGATGCTCGCCGAAGACGCGCCCTACCAGATAGGCGCGACGCTCGCGGTAGAACACGGTATCCAGCAGTTCGATGCTGCGTACCGGCGTATCGTCCCAGTGCGCAAGATCATCCTGCAGCCGTACGGCGATGGCGGCGGCACAGCGCAGCTGGTGCGCATAGGGAACATCGAAGCGATAGTCAGCCAGCACCCGCTGCAGCGCCTCCACCGGGCGCGTCGGCGAGACCGCATAGGTGTGGCGGGCGACCGGATGGGTGATCGCATCGGACGGCTCGACATCGAAGGCGATGAACTCCACCGCCGGGTCCACGCCGCGAGTGGCGAACAACCGCCGCGACAGCGTGTTGTAGAACGTCTTGTACAGCTCGGCGTCGATCAGCCCCTGCAGCAGGGCGCTGTAGGCGCCGTGCACCTGCAACCACAGCGAGCGCTCGCCGATCGCCTCGCCGGCAAGCCGGCGCAGTGCATCCATCTGCTCGGCGATGCACAGGTCGTACAGGGCGATGCGCTCGACGGCGTCCTGGCGGGCACCGCTCCAGTCGCGCTGCTCGAAGCGCTGCCGCGCGCGGGCGGTGATCGCCGCGAAGCGGGCATGGTACTGCTCGAATCCATCGCGGATGGCGCCGGCGATGCGCGGCGCCAGCTCGGCAGCGATGTCAGGCGTGGGCATGCAGGGCTCACCGGAGAAGATGGCTCAACCATACGCCGGCGTGGGGTGGAATGTGTAGAGCCGGGCCATGCCCGGCTCCAACAAGCATCGGCTCAGATGGCCAGCTCGGCCTCCACTTCCTGCACCTTGCGCCGGGCCAATGCCAGATTGGATTTGCTACGGTCCAGCACGATGTAGAAGAACAGGCCCTTCTTCCTGGCCACCGGGCGCATGATGTGGTACGCCCTGCCCAGCGAGATCAGGATGTCCTCGATGCTGTCGTTGAGGTTGAGCGACGCTGCGGTTTTCATCTTCGCGCGGATCACCTCGGTGTTGCCGGCTGCCGCCACTTCCATGTCCATCCCCGCACCGGCTTCGCCCAGCAGCATGCCGCTTTCATAGTCGACCAGCGCCACGGCCTGCGCGCCATCGATACCCATCAGTGCATTCAACGATTCAGTCAATCCAGACACGTTGCACCCCTTGTCGGTGTAGGTTCGAGCCCCTCGTTCCCCTGCGGCCGGGCTCACGGTCCGCCGAGTTCGGCCAGGATCGCCTGGCCACATTCCCTGCTCTGCCACAGCACCTGGCCGATCACGCTGCGCTGGTCGCAGGCTGCCATCAGCAGCAGCGGCACACGCCCTTCACCGTGAATGGCCAGCATCAGCACCTTGCCGCCCGCGGCTTCCAGCATCAGCGTCTGCAGGTCTCCCAGGACCAGCTCGCGCCCTACTGCTGCCGCCAACGCCAGCATTGCGCTGGTCATCGCGGCCAGGCGTTCACCACGCCCTTCGGCACCGGCGCTGACCAGCGCGAAGCCATCGACACTGGCCAGCACCACGGTGCGCACCCCTTCCACCCGGTGCTGCAGGTCCTGCAGCAACGGCTGCAGGCGTTCGCGCTGGCGTGCATCGGGCAGTGCGGCCTGTCCGTCAGCCATGCGCGGTCACCAGCGCGTACGCTTCGATCTCGCTCATCAGCACATCCATCAGCAACAGCCCCTGTTCGCGGTCGCGCGCATCCAGCGGCAGCAGCGGCAGCGGTTGGCCGTCGATCTGCGCATGTGCTGCCCAGTGTTCCATCGCGGCCGCCGGTGCCTGGTCCAGATGGGTCACCGCCACCACCAGTGCCAGCGCCGGTCCGAACGGCCGCAGCACCTGCAGGTAGCCGTCCAGTTCGGCAGCCACGCCGGCACGTCGGCCATCCAGCAGCAGCACCGCGCCGCGCGCGCCCTGCAGCAGTATCGGCCACAGGAAATCAAAGCGTTGCTGACCCGGCGTACCGTACAGGCGGAGACGCTCGCCATTGGGCAGATCGATGTCGGCGTAGTCGAGCGCCACCGTGGTCGATGCCTTGTCGGCGCCAAGCCGATCGCTGTTGGCGACGTCGGTGTCCACCACCGTGCCGGCGGCGATGCTGCGCACCAGCGTCGACTTGCCGCTGCCCATGCCACCCAGCACGACCACCTTGTGCTCACGCATTGCGTTCGCTCCCGCGCAGGTGGCGCCACAGCCGGGCCAATAGCCCGCTGTCGTTGCCCGTGCCGCGCATGACCGTCACCGTCGCCGCAGGCGCCGGTTGCAGCTGCGCATAGCCACACAGATAAGCGGCGTGCACGAAATCGCGTACTGCAGCCTGCGGAAGGTCGAGCAGCACGGCACACTCGTCCACCGTACAGGCGCGCTTGAGCAGCAGCGAGCACAGGCGGAAGCCATCGTGATCGTGGCCCAGTACGCGGAAGTCAGGCCAGCGCAGCAGTTTCACCGAGGCGACGCGCAGGCGCTCGTCCAGGGCCTGCCAATGCGGGCTGCGCTGCGCCCACTGCCACAGCAACGGGCGCAATGGCTGCCGGGTGCGATCTGCCGCCTGGGCTTGCAGCTGCGCTGCTGTCAGCGCATCGAGCCAGAGCTGTTCGAACCCCCGCGCAAGGCGTTCGACCAATGCCACGACGGGCTCGTGCAGTGCGATGGCCTGGTCCTGCTCCAGGTCCAGCAGCAGCAGGGGCGCAGCGGCATCCCCCAGCAGCGCGTATCCCTGCCGCAGTGGCAAGCGCTCGCGCAGCAGGCGGGTGATCGCGTGTGCACCATCGGCCAGGCGGATCGGCGCGGGCACGTGTGGAATTACGGGTTCCGGTGGGCGCTGCATGCCACGCAGTGCGCGGCCGATCGCGCCGTCATCGAGCACACGCTGCTGGCCATCGCCGTCGCGCAGCTGGCCACCGGGATCTTCGATCCAGCACTGCAGGCGGGGCCGCTGCTGGCGCATGCGCAGGGCCGCGTTGCGCAATGCGGGCGTATCGCGGATGACCAGCAGATCACAGTCGTCCAGATCCTGGCTGCGGCGGATCTGGCCGTCAGGCAGGGCCGAAGCGATGCGCAGGCGCCTGAGCAGGGCCTGCTCTCCCTGGATATCGGTTCCCACTACCAGCACGCGTGCCATCCGTGTTCCCCGTGCGACCGCCTCCCCGGCGATCTCGCGTCGCCAAGGCTAGGTCATCGCCCTCGGCGTCCGTCGTGATCGACCGCTCAGATTGACAGTGCCCGCGCGTACGCACGCATCGGTTCTGCGACGGCCATCGCGGGCAAGTTTCATGCCGTGTTGACGGCATTCCGACAGCTGACGGAAGTCACGTTTTCATCGCTTGGGGTCAGATCCCTTTTGCATGGCAAAAGGGGATCTGACCCCGGAGCCAAAAAGAAACCCGCGCCGAAGCGCGGGTTCCGGGGTCACGACCGAACGGCGATGGATCAACCGCGCAGCTGCTCCAGCGCGGCGTTGAAGGTCGCGCTCGGGCGCATCGCCTTGCTGGCCTTTTCCACGTCCGGACGGTAGTAGCCGCCGATGTCCACGGCCTTGCCCTGCACTGCGATCAGCTCTTCGACGATCTTATGCTCGTTGTCGGTCAGGACCTTGGCCAGCGGGGCGAAGCGTGCCTTCAGTGCGGCGTCCTCGTCCTGCGCGGCCAGGGCCTGCGCCCAGTACAGCGCGATGTAGAAGTGGCTGCCACGGTTGTCGATGCCACCGAGCTTGCGCGAAGGCGACTTGTCGTTGTCCAGGAACTGGCCGTTGGCTTCGTCCAGCGCCTTGGCCAGTACACGGGCTGCTGCATTGTCGTAGCGGTTGCCCAGATGCTCCAGCGACGCTGCCAGCGCCAGGAACTCACCCAGCGAATCCCAACGCAGGTAGTCCTCTTCAACGAACTGCTGTACATGCTTGGGAGCCGAGCCGCCGGCACCGGTCTCGAACAGGCCACCACCGGCCATCAACGGCACGATCGACAGCATCTTGGCGCTGGTGCCCAGCTCCATGATCGGGAACAGGTCGGTCAGGTAGTCACGCAGCACGTTGCCGGTCACCGAGATGGTGTCTTCGCCCTTGCGGATGCGGGCCAGCGAGAACGCGGTGGCTTCCACCGGCGGCAGGATGCGGATGTCCAGGCCGGCGGTGTCGTGGTTCTTCAGGTACTGCTCGACCTTGGCAATGACCTGCGCGTCATGGGCGCGGGCAGCGTCCAGCCAGAACACGGCGGGGGTGCTGCTGAGGCGCGCGCGCTCGACCGCCAGCTTGACCCAGTCCTGGATCGGGGCGTCCTTGGTCTGGCACATGCGCCAGATGTCACCGGCCTCCACCGCGTGCTCGAACACCACGCTGCCCGCGTCATCGGTGACCTTGACCACGCCGTCGGCGGCGATCTGGAAGGTCTTGTCGTGCGAGCCGTACTCTTCGGCCTTCTGCGCCATCAGGCCGACGTTCGGCACCGAGCCCATGGTGGCCGGGTCGAAGGCGCCGTGCGCCTTACAGTCGTCGATGACGGCCTGGTAGACGCCGGCATAGCAGCGGTCCGGGATGACCGCCTTGGTGTCCTGCAGCTTGCCTTCGGCATTCCACATCTTGCCGGAGTCGCGGATCATCGCCGGCATCGAGGCGTCGACGATCACGTCGCTCGGCACGTGCAGGTTGGTGATGCCCTTGTCCGAGTTGACCATCGCCAGGCCCGGGCGCTGCGCGTACTCGGCCTTCAGGTCGGCTTCGATGGCGGCACGGGTGGCCTCCGGCAGCGACGGCAGGCGCGCGACCAAGTCTCCGATGCCGTTGTTGGCATCGAAACCGGCCTGCCGGATGGCGTCGGCGTGCTTGGCCAGCACGTCCTTGTAGAACTCTTCCACGACCACGCCGAACATGATCGGGTCGGAGACCTTCATCATGGTCGCCTTCAGGTGCAGCGAGAACAGCACGCCCTGGCTCTTGGCATCGGCGATCTGCGCGTCGATGAAGGCAGCCAGCGCCTTGCGGCTCATCACGGCGGCATCAACGATCTCACCGGCCTTGACCGCGGTCTTTTCCTTCAGCACGACGGTGCTGCCGTCATTGCCATGGAAGGTGATCTTCAGGGTGCCGGCGTTGGCGAGGGTTGCCGACTTTTCGCTGCCATAGAAGTCGCCCGCGTCCATGTGCGAGACGTGCGACTTCGAATCGGCGGACCAGGCGCCCATGCGATGCGGATGCTTGCGGGCATAGTTCTTCACCGACAGCGGCGCGCGACGGTCGGAGTTGCCTTCGCGCAGCACGGGATTCACCGCGCTGCCCTTGACCTTGTCGTAGCGCGCCTTGTAGTCGCGCTGCTGGTCGTCGGCCGGCGTTTCCGGGTAATCCGGCAACGGATAGCCCTGGTCCTGCAGCTCCTTGATGGCCGCCTTCAGCTGCGGCACCGAGGCGGAGATGTTGGGCAGCTTGATGATGTTGGCGTCCGGCGTGGTCGCCAGCTGGCCCAGCTCGGCCAGGTCGTCACTGACCTTCTGCTCCTCACCCAGCAGTTCCGGGAACTGCGAAAGAATGCGCCCGGACAGCGAGATGTCGCGGGTTTCCACCACGATGCCAGCGGTGGCGGTGTAGGCATCGACGATCGGCAGCAGCGACTGGGTGGCCAGGAACGGGGCTTCGTCGGTCAGCGTGTAGAGAATCTTGGACATGGGGGACTTGGACTCTGTAGCAGTGCTCAGGGAAAGCCCGGCGGCAGCGCCGGACCACGTGCAACCGTGTCTCGCGCGGGGCCTGGCCCCACGCTTTCCCCCGTCGCCGTCAGGGTGGGCGCGCGGCGGGGAAACCCCTGCATTGTCGCGTTTTCAGCCGCGCGGGGCAAAGCCGCGCCATACGCGCCGGTACTGCAACGCAGTGATTCACCCGGCTGGGGGTGTCACGAAAAAAAAAGACGCAGCCTCGCGGCTGCGTCCATCGTGAGCCCTGCCGGGAGAGAGTCGGCAGGACTTACTTGACCTCGAACTCCTGCGGCGTTCCGGCCGCCTTACCATCAACCATGACTTCGGCGCGGTACTTGCCGGCCGGCCAGCCATTGGCATTCTTGAAGGTGATGTTGGTGGTCTCGGCACCGCTGGTGTTCAGCGTGGCATTCTGCTCGCCGGCGACCTGACCGTCCTGGAAGGTCAGCTTGGCGCCGACGTTGACGTTGTTGGCAGCACCGTCTGTGCGGACCGACACGATCACATCGTCCTTCGGCGCGAACAGTGCTGCCGGAGCGACGGACTTGTCCGCTGCCGCCGTCTTGCCGACGGAGACGGAGGAGACGGCTACTGCCGCCTCAGACATCGGCGGCGGCGCGCCGGTCATCGGTGCCGGGGCCGTTTCGGCCGGGGCGGTGGCAGCGGGCGCTGCATTGCTGTCGGTCGACTCTTCCTTCTTCTTGCAACCCACCAGGGCGACGCTGCCCAACAGGGCGGTCAGCAGGGCGGTCTGGAGCGGCGTGGTCTTGATCATTCGGTGTTCCTCCCAGGATTGTCGGATGGCGTGCGGGCGCGGCCGGCTTACTTCGGTGGCAGTTTCAGGGTCTGGCCAGGGAAAATCTTGTCCGGGTCATCGAGCACGTCCCGGTTGGCTTCGAAGATCTTCTTCCAGGCATTTGCGTCGCCAAGATGCGCCTTGGCGATCTTCGACAGCGAGTCCCCCTTCTGCACGGTGTAGGTGCCGCCGCTGACCACCTCGGCGGTGCTGTCCACCGAGCCGCTGACGCCGGAGAAGTCCGCCTTCGGTGCCTGCTGGGCGGTACTGTCGACGCTGGCGCTGACGCCGGAGAAATCAGCTTTCTTCTCGGTACTCATCCACAACTCCCGTCTGCATGACTACGTGGTTCGCACGGTGCCATGGCGGTTGTTAAATGGGGATGGTGCAGATGTGAAGCAGCCCCCCGGGGGGCTGAACAATCGGGAGATGAACACCCCCTGCCCGCTGCTCCACCGGTAGCGCCGGGCCATGCCCGGCGGCGGTGGCTGGGACCGCTGCGCTCGCCGGGCGTGGCCCGGCGCTACCCGTAACCGCCTGCGAGGGATCGGTGGGGCCACTGCGCTCGCCGGGCATGGCCCGGCGCTACCGTAACCGCCTGCGGCGGTTACTGGCGCAGCTCGCGGTAGGTCGCGGCCGGGGCCGCGATGCCGGGGCTGGCGCGCCATGGATTGATGTCGAGGCCGCCGCGACGCGTGTAGCGCGCTTCCACTTCCAGCCACTGCGGCCGGCAGCGCGCGGAGACCTCGCTGAAGATCCGCTCCACGCACTGCTCGTGGAATTCCGCGTGCTCGCGGTAGCTCACCAGATAGCGCAGCAGGCCGGCCCGGTCGATCTTCGGCCCCCGATAGCGCAGGCTGACCGTGGCCCAGTCCGGCTGGCCGGTAACCGGGCAGTTGGATTTCAGCAGCGCGGAAACCAACGTCTCCTCCACCGGCTGCGCAGCGTCGGCCGAGAGGAAGTCCGCCTGCGGGGGGCCGTAGCAGTCGATCTCCAGGTCCAGGCCGTCGATGGATTCGCCCAGCGGTACCGGGCGCAGTTCGGGCAGGCCGAACGCCACCTGCACGGGTGCGCCGGCACAGGCTGACAGATCGTCGACAAGACGCGCATGCAGTGCCTCGGCACTGTCGATGCGGCTGCTGTTGAGGGAATTCAGGTACAGCTTGAACGACTTCGATTCGATCAGGCACGGCGAGGTGCAGGGCACCTGCACGGTGGCGACGGCCACCTGCGGCTTGCCACGCGGGTCGAGCCAGCTCAGCTCGAACGCATGCCAGCGATCATGGCCGACGAACGGCAGCGCGGTGTCGTCGAGGCCGATCTCGGCGCGGGCGGCGCGGCGGGGGATGGGAAACAGCAGGCCGGGATCGTACTGCGACGGGTAACTGACCTCGCGACCGAGGCTGGAATCCTGGGGGGTGTTCATGGGGCCATTGTATCGCGACGCGGCTGGGCCTCCGGCCGGGCCGGCCAACGGCGGAGCCCCTCCGTGGTGGTTTTGTCGGTTGGTCGTGGAAGGCGGTCTATCGGCTTGGCCGGGTGGGTAGGCGGGTCGGGGGACGCCGTAAACCCGTCCTTGGGGGCTTGGCCGCGGCATCCATGCCGCGGACACCCCCGCCCCGCCTACCCACCCGGCCCCTGACAGTTCCCTGCACGCAGCCACCACCACGGGAAAGATCAGAAAAATCAAAATCAAAAGCCAATCCTTCAGACATTCCCGATGTCTGCCTGTGTCGACCAAGGTCGACACCTACCAGCAGCCGCGTGAACCTGTCGGGGGCGGGGCGGTGTGGGCCTGCAGGACCGTTGGCGCCATGGATGGCGCCATCGAGCCCCCATGGACGGGTTTACGGCGTGTCCTGCAGGCCCACACCGCCGCGCCCAACCAACAGAAATCCAGCACCGCTTTTGCCGCTGACGTTGCCGTTGCGTCAGGGGTGCAGGGCTGCAAGCCCTGCCGCAAAGCCTCACCCTGCCGGGGTGCCGGCACCATGCAGGTAGTCCAGGCTCACCTGCAGCAGTGCACGCAGTCCCACGTCCAGCGCCTTCTCATCCAGCAGGAACTTCGGCGAATGATTGGCCGGTGCCGTCGCCGGATCGATGCCAACGCTGGTGGAGCCGACGAAGAAGAACATGCCCGGCACCTCCTTGGCATACAGCGAGAAGTCCTCCGCGCCCATCTGCAGGGGCGGTTCGTACACGTTGTCCTTGCCCACCACCGCCTGCAGGCTCGGCAGCATGCGCGCCGTCAGCGCCGGATCGTTGACCGTGGCCGGGTTGCCTTCTGATTCGTAGATGTCGGTGACCGCCTTTGCCCCGTGCGCGGCCGCAGTGTGCTCTGCGACGTTGCGCAGGTCGGCGAAGATCTGCTGGCGCATGCCCTCGTCGAACGTGCGGATGGTGCCGACCATCTCCACCTCATCCGGAATGATGTTGTAGCGGATGCCGCCGTTGATCGCACCGAAGGTGAGCACCGCCGGCTGCTTGGACAGATTCGCGCGACGGCTGACGATGGTCTGCGCGGTACCGACCAGATCGGCCGTGGCAACGATCGGGTCGACACCGTTCCACGGCGCGGAGCCATGCGTCTGGCGACCGATCACCTTGATGCCGAAGCGGTCCGAGGCGGCCATCAGCGGACCGCCACGCACGGCGATCTGACCGGCCTGCACGCTGGAGAACACATGCAGGCCGAACACGGCTTCCGGCTTGAAGTCGGCGAACAGGCCCTCCTTCAGCATCAGCGCGGCACCGCCTTCTTCCGGCGGCGGCGCGCCCTCCTCTGCCGGCTGGAAGATCAGCATGACCTGGCCCGGCAGGTCCTTCTTCATTGCCACCAGCGCCTCTGCCACACCCAGCAGGGTGGCGGTATGGGCATCATGGCCGCAGGCATGCATCACGCCCACCGTCTGCCCGCGGTACTGATCGGTCGCCTTCGAGGCGAACGGCAGGCCGGTCTGTTCGGTCACCGGCAGCGCGTCCATGTCGGCGCGCAGGGCGATCTTCGGACCCGGCCTGCCGCCTTCGATGATCGCCACCACGCCATGATGGGCAATGCCGGTCTTCGGCTTCAGGCCCATTGCGCGCAGGTGCTTGGCGACCTCGGCCGAGGTCCGTACTTCGCGGTTGGACAGCTCCGGATGCTGGTGGAAATCACGGCGCCACTCCACCACTTTGGCCTGCAGCCGCTGTGCGGCCGCGGTCACCTCGGGGCGCTGCCCGTCCTGGGCATGGGCAAGGGCCGGCAGGGCCAGGATCAGGGCGGACAGCAGCAACGAACGGCGCATCTCGGTACTCCACGGCAGGGTTCTGCACCTGAATGTAGGGCAACGCTGCCTTTACGGGAACCTCCACGGCCGGTCCCGGTCCTAGCGCCCGTCCCATCCGTCATGCAGGAAACGTGATGTGGCACAGGTATGCTTTGCGCATTGCCCACCGGGCCCCGCCCGTCCAGCCCTCTTGGAGTCCTTGAATGTCACGTGTTTGGAAGATCGTGCTGCTGGTCGTGGCCGTACTGGTGCTGGCCGTGGTGGGCCTGCGCGTGCTGGGCGGTGGCAAGGACAAGGCCGGCAGGCCCGGCGTCGCCGCCGGCCAAGGTGGCGATGACGCCGATGCCGCACCGGTACCGGTGACCGTGGTCGACGCCGTGCGCCAGGACGTGCCCGTCTACGCCAGTGCGCTCGGTACGGTCACCGCGATGAATACCGTCACGGTCAGCCCTCAGGTCGGCGGCCAGCTGATGAGCCTGAACTTCCGCGAAGGCCAGGAAGTGAAGCAGGGCGACGTGCTGGCGGTGATCGACCCACGTACCGCCCAGGCCAGCTATGACCAGGCCGCTGCCGCCAAGCGCCAGAACGAGGCGCTGCTGGCGACCGCGCGCTCCAACTACCAGCGCTCCAATGCCCCCGAGTACCGCCAGTACGTCGCCAAGACCGATCTGGATACACAACGCAACCAAGTGGCACAGTACGAAAGCGCAGTGGCCGCCAACGAGGCGAGCATGCGCTCGGCGCAGGTGCAGCTGCAGTACACCAAGGTCACTGCGCCGATCTCCGGCATCGCCGGCATCCGTGCAGTCGATGCCGGCAACGTGGTCAACGCGGGCACCGCCCTGGTCACCCTGACCCAGATCCACCCGATCCACGTGCTGTTCAACCTGCCCGAACGCCAGCTCGGCGATGTGCGCCAGGCACAGGCGGCCGGCAGCGTTCCGGTGGCCGCGCTGGACCGTGCCGATTCGCACGTGCTGTCCGGCGACGGCAAGCTCGATGTGGTCGACAACCTGATCAGCGCCGACAGCGGCACCTTCAAGGCACGCGCGGTGTTCGACAATGCGGACAACGGCCTGTGGCCCGGCCAGTTCGTCAATGTGCGCATGCAGCTGCGCACCATCGGCGGCGGCGTGGTGATTCCGACCCAGGCCGTGCTGCGTGGCCCGGACGGCGAGTATGTCTACGTCGTGCAGGGCGACAACACGGTGAAGATGCAGACCGTGCGCAGCGGCGTGGAAGTGGGCGACAGCCACGTGCAGATCGCCGAGGGCCTGAAGGGCGGCGAGCGGGTGGTCAGTGAAGGCCAGTTCCGCCTGAAGCCCGGCAGCAAGGTCACGGCCCTGAAGCCCGGTGAGACCCCGGCTGCGCCAACCGAGGCCGAATTGAAGGCCGCCGAACAGAAGAGTGGCGGCGCAGGCCGCCGCGGTGGTGGCCCGCGCTGAGCGCAGGCCACCGACTCCTTTCGCGCCGGCATCGACGCCGGCGCTGCCATTGAAGCGCCAGCAAGGATCAGTCCGTGGGCTTTTCGACGATCTTCATCCGCCGCCCGATCGCCACCTCGCTGCTGATGGCGGGCCTGTTGCTGCTGGGCATTCTCGGTTATCGCAAGCTGCCGGTGTCGGCACTGCCGGAAATCGATGCGCCCAGCCTGGTGGTCACCACCCAGTACCCGGGTGCCAATGCCACCACGATGGCCTCGCTGGTCACCACCCCGCTGGAGCGGCAGTTCGGCCAGATCTCCGGCCTGGACCTGATGACGTCCGATTCGTCGGCCGGGCTGTCGACGATCATCCTGCAGTTCTCGATGGACCGCGACATCGATATCGCCGCGCAGGACGTGCAGGCGGCGATCCGCCAGGCCACCCTGCCCTCGTCGCTGCCCTACCAGCCGGTCTACAACCGGGTGAACCCCGCCGATGCGGCCATCGTCACCCTGAAGCTCACCTCGGACACGCGCCCGCTGCGGGAGGTCAACAACTACGCCGATTCGATCCTGGCCCAGCGCCTGTCGCAGGTGCAGGGCGTGGGCCTGGTGTCGATCGCCGGAAATGTCCGCCCGGCGGTGCGCATCCAGGTCAATCCGGCGCAGCTGTCGAACATGGGCCTGACCCTGGAAGAACTGCGCAGCGCGCTCACCCAGGCCAACGTCAATGCGCCGAAGGGCTCGCTGAACGGCAAGACGCAGTCCTACAGCATCGGCACCAATGACCAGCTGTCCAGTGCCGCCGAATACCGCGACACCATCATCAGCTACAAGAACGGCCGCCCGGTGCGGCTGTCGGACGTGGCCGCGGTGGTGGACGGCGTGGAGAACGACCAGCTTGCCGCATGGGCCGACGGCAAGCCGGCAGTCCTTCTCGAAGTGCGCCGCCAGCCGGGCGCCAACATCGTGCAGACCGTCGAGCGCATCCGCGCGATCCTGCCGCAGTTGCAGGGCGTGCTGCCGGCCGACGTGCATCTGGAGATCTTCAACGACCGTACCGAGACCATCCGCGCCTCCGTACACGAAGTGCAGTTCACCCTGGTACTGACCATCGGCCTGGTCGTGGCGGTGATCTTCGTGTTCCTGCGCCGCCTGTGGGCCACGATCATTCCTTCGGTGGCGGTACCGTTGTCGCTGGCCGGCACGTTCGCGGTGATGGCGTTCACCGGCATGTCGCTGGACAACCTTTCGCTGATGGCACTGGTGGTCGCCACCGGCTTCGTTGTCGACGATGCCATCGTCATGATCGAGAACATCGTCCGTTACATCGAGCAGGGCAAGAGCGGCAAGGAAGCGGCCGAGATCGGTGCGCGCCAGATCGGCTTCACCGTGCTGTCGCTGACGGTATCGCTGGTGGCAGTGTTCCTGCCGCTGCTGCTGATGCCCGGCGTCACCGGCCGCCTGTTCCATGAGTTCGCCTGGGTGCTGAGCATCGCGGTCGTGCTGTCGATGCTGATCTCGCTGACGCTCACCCCGATGATGTGCGCCTACCTGCTCAAGCCCGACGCGCTGCCGGAAGGCGAGGACGCGCATGAACGGGCGCACGCGGCCGGCAAGCAGACCGTGTGGAGCCGCACCGTCGGCCTGTATGAGCGCAGCCTGGACTGGGTGCTGGACCACCAGCGCCTGACCCTGGCCGTGGCCGGCGGCGCCCTTGTGCTGACCGTTCTGCTGTACGTGCTGATTCCCAAGGGCCTGCTGCCCGAGCAGGACACCGGCCTGATCACCGGCGTGGTGCAGGCCGACCAGAACATCGCGTTCCCGCAGATGGAGCAGCGCACCAGGCAGGTGGCCGAAGCGCTGCGCAAGGATCCGGATGTGACTGGCGTGTCGGCTTTCATCGGTGCTGGCAGCATGAACCCCACGCTCAACCAGGGCCAGTTGTCGATCGTGCTGAAGGAGCGCAGCCAGCGTGATGGGCTGGACCGGATCCTGCCGCGCCTGCAGGAGGCCGTCGCCGGGATTCCCGGCATAGCGTTGTATCTGAAGCCGGTGCAGGACGTCACCCTCGACACCCGCGTGGCCGCGACCGAGTACCAGTACTCCCTGTCGGACGTGGACGCGGCCACCGTCGCCACCCAGGCCACGCGCCTGACCGAGGCCCTGCGCCAGCGGCCGGAGCTGGCCGACGTGGACAACAACCTGTCCAACCAGGGCCGTGCCCTGCAGCTGACGATCGATCGTGACAAGGCCAGCGTGCTGGGCGTGCCGATGCAGACCATCGACGACACGCTCTACGATGCGTTCGGCCAGCGCCAGATCTCAACCATCTTCACCGAGCTCAACCAGTACCGCGTGGTGCTGGAAGTGGCACCGGAGTTCCGCACCAGCACCGCGCTGATGGAGCAGCTGGCGGTGGCCTCCAACGGTGCTGGCGCGCTGACCGGCACCAACGCCACCAGCTTCGGCCAGGTCACCTCCTCCAACTCCTCCACGGCCACCGGCATCGGCGCGCAGAACACCGGCATCACGGTCGGTGCCGGCAACATCATTCCGTTGTCGGCGCTGGCCGAAGGCCAGGTGACCAGCGCGCCGCTGGTGGTCAGCCACCAGCAGCAGCTGCCGGCCGTGACCGTCTCGTTCAACGTCGCGCCGGGCTATTCGCTGTCCGAAGCGGTACGCGCGATCCAGGAGACCAAGGACAGTCTGGACATGCCGGCGCACCTGCATGCCGAGTTCATCGGCAAGGCCGCCGAGTTCACCGGCAGCCAGACTGATGTGGTGTGGCTGCTGCTGGCCTCGCTGGTGGTCATCTACATCGTGCTGGGCGTGCTGTACGAGAGCTACATCCATCCGATCACGATCATCTCGACCCTGCCGCCGGCAGGCGTCGGCGCGCTGCTGGCGCTGATGCTGTGTGGCCTGAGCCTTTCGGTGGACGGCATCGTCGGCATCGTGCTGCTGATCGGCATCGTCAAGAAGAACGGCATCATGATGGTGGACTTCGCGATCGAAGCACGCCGCGCCGGTGCCAACGCGCATGAAGCGATCCGCCGCGCCTGCCTGCTGCGCTTCCGCCCGATCATGATGACCACGGCTGCGGCCATGCTCGGCGCGCTGCCACTCGCGCTGGGTACCGGCATCGGCTCGGAACTGCGCCGACCGCTGGGCATCGCCATCGTCGGCGGCCTGCTGCTCTCGCAGCTGGTGACGCTGTACACCACGCCGGTGATCTACCTGTACATGGAGCGCTTCTCCGAGTGGCTGGCGCGCCGCCGCGAGCAACGCGCACTGCGCGAGGGCACGCTGCAGGAGCCGCAGGCATGACCCCTGCCCCGCTGCTGCGGGGGGCCGCGCGATGAACCTGTCCGGCCCCTTCATCCGCCGCCCGATCGGTACCGCCCTGCTGGCCATCGGCCTGTTCATGGTGGGTCTGATCTGCTACCTGAGGCTGGGTGTATCGGCACTGCCGAACATCCAGATTCCGGTGATCTTCGTGCACGCCAGCCAGGCCGGTGCCGACGCGGCGACGATGGCCTCCACGGTCACCGCACCACTGGAGCGTCATCTGGGCCAGCTGCCGGGCATCGACCGCATGCGCTCGTCGAGCTCGGAAGGCAGCTCGCTGGTGTTCATGATCTTCCAGAGCGACCGTGACATCGATTCGGCGGCGCTGGACGTGCAGACCGCGATCAATTCCGCGCAGGCCGATCTGCCCTCGGGCATGGGCTCTCCGATGTACCAGAAGGCGAATCCGAACGACGACCCGGTGATCGCCATCGCACTGACCTCGCAGACGCAGTCGGCCGATGAGCTGTACAACGTGGCCGACTCGCTGCTGGCCCAGCGCATCCGCCAGATCAGCGGCGTGGCCTCGGTGGACATCGCCGGCGCGTCGACGCCGGCAGTGCGCGTGGACGTCAACCTGCGGCTGATGAACGCGCTGGGCCTGACCGCCGACGACCTGCGCAACGCGGTGCGCGCGGCCAATGTGACCTCGCCGACCGGCTTCCTCAGCGATGGCAACTCCACCACCGCGATCATCACCAACGATTCGGTGGCCCGCGCTGCGGACTTCGCCAACCTGGTGGTGAAGACCGAAGGCGACGGCCGGGTGATCCGCCTGAAGGACGTCGCCAACGTCTACGACGGCCAGCAGGACGCCTACCAGGCGGCATGGTTCGACCACAAGCCCGCGGTGGTCATGTATGTGTTCACCCGCGCCGGCGCCAACATCGTGGAGACCGTCGACCGGGTGAAGGCGCAGATCCCGACGCTGCGTGACTACCTGCAGCCGGGAACCACGATGACGCCATACTTCGACCGCACGCCGACGATCCGCTCGTCGCTGCACGAAGTGCAGATCACCCTGCTGATCAGCCTGGCGATGGTGGTGCTGACCATGGCGCTGTTCCTGCGCCGGCTCGCCCCGACCCTGATCGCGGCCGTGACGGTGCCGCTGTCGCTGGCCGGCGCCGCACTGGTGATGTATGCGCTGGGCTTCACCCTGAACAACCTGAGCCTGCTGGCGCTGGTGATCGCGATCGGCTTCGTGGTGGACGATGCGATCGTGGTGATCGAGAACATCATGCGCCACCTCGACGAAGGCATGCCGCGCCTGCAGGCAGCGTTCACCGGCGCACGCGAGATCGGCTTCACGATCGTCTCGATTACCGCCTCGCTGGTTGCGGTGTTCATCCCGCTGCTGTTCGCCAGCGGCATGATGGGCGCGTTCTTCCGTGAGTTCACCGTCACCCTGGTGGCGGCGATCGTGGTCTCGATGATCGTCTCGCTGACGCTGACGCCGGCGCTGTGCAGCCGGTTCCTCAGTGCGCACGACCATCGCGCGGCACCCTCGCGCCTGGGCCGCTGGCTGGACGCCGGCCACGAACGCATGCTGCGCATCTACACGGTGTTCCTCGATTTCTCCCTGCGCCACGCGTTGCTGCTCTCGCTCACGCCGCTGATCCTGATCGGCGTGACCGTCTTCCTGTTCGGCGCGGTGAAGAAGGGCGCCTTCCCGCCACAGGACACCGGGCTCATCTGGGGCCGCGCCAACTCCAGCGCGACCGTGTCCTTCGAGGACATGGTCAACCGCCAGCGCCGCATCACCGACATGCTGATGGCCGACCCGGCGGTGAAGACCGTCGGCGTGCGCCTGGGCAGTGGCCGCCAGGGTTCCAGCGCGCAGTTCAATGTCGAACTGAAGTCACGCAAGGAAGGCCGCCGCGAGACCACCGCGCACGCACTGGCGCGACTGAGCGCCAAGGCCGACCGCTATCCCGACCTGCAGCTGCGGCTGCGCGCCATCCAGGATCTGCCCAGCAACGACGGCGGCGGCTCCAGCCAGGGCGCGCAGTACCGCATCTCGCTGCAGGGCAACGATCTGGCGGCGCTGCAGGAGTGGTTGCCGAAGCTGCAGGCGGAACTGAAGAAGAACCCCAAGCTGCGCGATGTCGGCACCGACGTGGACAACGCCGGCCTGCGCCAGAACATCGTGATCGACCGCGCCAAGGCCGCGCGACTGGGCGTCTCGGTCGGTGCCATCGACGGTGCGCTGTACGGTGCATTCGGCCAGCGCCAGATCTCGACGATCTACTCGGACATCAACCAGTACAGCGTTGTGGTCAATGCCCTGCCTTCGCAGACGGCGACCCCCACCGCACTGGACGAGGTCCATGTGCGCGCAGGCAATGGCGAGATGGTGCCGATCACTGCGGTGGCCACCCAGGTACCGGGGCTGGCGCCTTCGCAGATCACGCATGAGAACCAGTACACGACGATGGACCTGAGCTACAACCTCGCCCCCGGCGTCAGCATGGGCGAGGCAAAGGCGATCATCGATGCGACCGTGGCCGGCATGCGCATGCCGGGCGACATCCGCCTGGCCGACGATGCGGGCTTTGGCTTCAATTCCGATCCCAGCGACATGCTGATCCTGGTATTGGCGGCGATCCTGACCGTGTACCTGGTGCTGGGCATGCTGTACGAAAGCCTGATCCATCCGGTGACGATCCTGTCCACGCTGCCGGCGGCAGGCGTAGGCGCGCTGCTGGCCCTGTTCGGTACCAACACCGAGCTGTCGGTCATCTCGATGATCGCGCTGGTGCTGCTGATCGGCATCGTCAAGAAGAACGCGATCATGATGATCGACTTCGCGCTGGTGGCGCAGCGCGAGCACGGGCTGACCCCGCGCGAGGCTGCACGCGAGGCCAGCATCGTCCGCTTCCGGCCGATCATGATGACCACGATGGTGGCCATCCTGGCTGCGGTTCCGCTGGCAATCGGCCTGGGCGAAGGGTCGGAGCTGCGCCGGCCGCTGGGCATCGCGATGATCGGTGGCCTGCTGTTCTCGCAGAGTCTGACCCTGCTCAGCACGCCGGCCCTGTACGTGATCTTCTCCTGCCTGGCCGAGCGTTGGCGGGCGCGGCGCGCGCGCAGGCGCGAGGCGAAACTGCTCAAGCGCGCGCAGCGCGCCTAGCGTCGGTAGCGCCGGGCCACGCCCGGCGCGCCGCTACCACCCGGGCGACGCTCACGGTTTGACGCGCTGTAACGAAAAGAGAACAATTCGCAACCAGCCATGGTCCTGCGCCCCTGCGGCGCCCCGCTCCCAGTTCACGGACAGCCTGCGTGATCCCAGCCACTGCCTCTTCCCCCAACCATGGGTGGATGGCCTGTGGCCGTCCGCCGAGGAATCCGATCGATGCCTTCGTTCCGCACCCCGCGCCTGGCCCTGCTGGCCGCCGCCCTGTCCACTGCCTGCGCAGCCCATGCGCAAGCCCCGGCTGATGCCCGCAGTGCCACCAACCTGGACGCCATCAAGGTGGTCGGCGAACGCACCCACACCGAGGCCGGCGCGCTGGGTGACCGTGCCCTGCGCGATACCCCGTTCGCCATTACTGCGGTCGGCCGCGAACAGCTCGAGCAGCGCCAGGTCGTATCGCTGGGCGAAGCCTTCCTGTTCGATCCATCGGTCACCACCCAGGTAAGCGCCTACGCCAGCGGCTGGAGCTCGCCCATCCGCAACCGCGGCATCGATCTGAACTACGACAGCTACCGCGTGAACGGTCTGCAGGTGTCCTCGTGGGGCACCGAATGGCCGCTGGAAGTGATGGAACAGGTGGACCTGCTGAAGGGCCCCGGCGGCTTCCTGTACGGCTTCGGCGCGCCCGGCGGCATCGTCAACTACATCACCAAGAAGCCGACCGATACCCCCACCTTCTCGGCGCAGCTGGGCTGGCGCGAACAGGCCATCATCAGTGGTGGTGTCGATGCCGGTGGCCGCTTCGGCAACGAAGATATGTTCGGCTATCGCTTCAACGCGTATCAGGAGAAGGGCGAAACCTTCAACGGTGGCCATGTCGACCGCAAGGTCGGCGCGCTGTCGCTGGACGCGCGCCTGAGCGATGCGCTCACCTGGACCTTCGACGGCGTGTTCCAGTCCCGCGACCTGAGCGAAGAGTCGCCGCAGTACTACTTCATCGGCATGACCTCGCTGCCGCGGCCGATTGCCGGCGACGTCGACAACAGCGTGCCGGGCACCTACTACGATACCCGTTCCAGCCTGCTGTCCACGGCGTTCACCTGGCAGATCAACAGCGGCTGGAAGGCCAGCCTGAGCTACGGCGTCACCACCTCCTGGAACGACGTCAACAAGATCTTCGCCTACATCGACGATCCGAACGGCGACTACAACGTGAATGTGTATGAGCTGGGCGGCAAGAGCCAATGGAAACTGGCGCAGGCGCTGGTGCAGGGCGGCTTCCGCACCGGCCCGCTGCAGCACCAGCTGGTGGCCGGCGTCAGCCACCAGACCGGGCTGGGCTGGGACCGCCCCTACGAGTGGAACACCATTGGTCGCGCCAACCTGTACCAGCGTTCGGCCATCCGCCACGACGCGGTGGGTTCGCGGGTGATGACCCGCGGCGATGAAACCGTGCAGCAGGCCGTATTCGCCAGCGATACCGTGGACTTCGGCGGGGGCTGGTCGGTGCTGGCCGGCTGGCGCTACAACGACTTCGAGACCAAGGGCCGTTACCACACCTACCCGGTCACCCCGACCTATGCGGTGATGTTCAAGCCCAGCGAGGCCGTGACCCTGTACGCCAGCTACATTGAATCGCTGGAAGCCGGCAGCCGCGTGGGCAACCCCTACATCAACGCCGGTGATGTGCTGGGTCCGACCATCAGCAAGCAGTACGAAGTCGGCGCCAAGGTAGAAGCCGCGCGCTGGAATGCGAACGTGGCCGCATTCCGCCTGGAACGCGGTGCCAACATCGACCAGCCCACCGACGCCGGCCTGCGCCTGGTGCAGGATGGCATCACCCTGTACGAAGGCGTGGAAGCCAGCGCCGACCTGCACCTGACCGATGCGCTGACCGTGGGTGGCGGCGTGACCTGGCTGGACCCGACCTACGACAGGCTGTCGCCCGACAATGCCGCGCAGGAAGGCAACCGCACCGTCGGCGCCGCGCGCTGGAGCGGTGTGCTGCATGCCAGCTACCAGCTGCCGTGGGTCGATGGACTGGAAACCTATGCTGCCGTGCGCTACTACGGCGATGTCTGGTACGACGCCGACAATACCCTGAAGCTGCCCGACTACACCCTGGTCAATGCCGGTGTGGGCTACCGCCTGATGGCGTCGGGGCACCCGGTCACCCTGCGCGCCAGCGTGGAGAACCTGGCCAATCGCAGGTACTGGTCGAACGCGGGCGTCGGCCTGCCACGCACCTTCGCGGTGAGCGTGCGCTGGGAGATGTAACCCGGCTTGTGCGGGTGCGGACCGTGGGTCCGCACATTGAACACCGCACCCACGCGCACACCGCCATAATGGAGGCAATTCGCCGCCCGAGCCTGCATGTCCGCGTCCCATTCCCGCCTCAGCCGCCTGTGGGCACACGAGAAAGCCAGCTATGGCCTGCGCGTGTTCATCGCCCTGTCGGCTGCGATGGCCGTGTGCTGGCAGCTGGACGCGCTCCCCGCGCTGCCCGGGGCGTTCCTTGGCATCATCGCCAGCGCGATCGCCGAAACCGACGACAACTGGTGGGGCCGCACCAAGGCGGTGCTGCTGTCGCTGCTGTGCTTCTGCATCGCCGCCGCCTCGGTGATCGCGCTGTTCCCGTGGCCGTGGCTGTTCATCGGCGCACTGGCGCTGTCCACCTTCGGCCTGACCCTGCTGGGCGCTCTGGGCGAACGCTACGCCTCCATCGCCCAGGCCACGGTCACCCTGGCCATCTACACCATGATCGGGCTGGAACAGCATGGCGGCGCCGGAGATCTGCCACGTGCGTTGCATGCGGTCAGCCACCTGCTGGCCGGTGCAGTCTGGTATGGCCTGCTGTCCATCGTCTGGACCGCGCTGTTCGCCAACCGTCCGGTGCGCGAACGCGTGGCCCGTCTTTACCAGGAACTGGGCCGCTACCTGCAGCTGAAAGCCGCCTTGTTCGAGCCGGTGCGTGAGGCCGACCTGCAGCGCCGCCAGCTGGACCTGGCCGAACAGAACCGGCGTGTGGTGGGAGCCCTGAACGAAGCAAAGACGGCGATCCTTGCGCGCTTCGGCCGTTCCGGCCGGCCCGGGGTCAACTCCGGCCTGTACCTGCGCCTGTACTACATGGCGCAGGATTTCCACGAGCGCGCCAGCTCCTCGCACTATCCCTATGGCGCACTGGTGGATGCGTTCTTCCACAGCGATGTGCTGTACCGCTGCCAGCGCCTGCTCGATCTGCAGGGGCAGGCCTGCGCGCGTCTGGGCGAAGCCATCCGCCTGCGCCGCCCGTTCGTGTATGGCGAGAGCAACCAGCAGGCCGGACGCGACCTCGCCGACGCGCTGGCCTACCTGCGCGACCAGCAGCGTCCGCAATGGCAGCGCCTGCTCGGTTCGCTGGATCTGCTGGTGCACAACCTGCGCAGCATCGAGCGCCGGCTGCTCGACGCCGAACGCTCCGAGGCCAGCCTGGACAATGTCGACACGCGCCTGCGTGACAGCAACCCGCACACCCTGCGCGAGATGGGGGTACGGCTGCGCCAGCAACTCACGCCCGGCTCGGTGCTGTTCCGCCATGGCCTGCGCATGGCGCTGGCGCTGATCGCCGGCTTCCTGGCGATCCGCCTGTTCAATGCCCAGAACGGTTCATGGGTGCTGTTGACCATCGTCTTCGTGTGCCGGCCGAACTTCGGCGCCACGCGCCAGCGCTTGGCACAGCGCATCGTCGGCACCCTGGCCGGCCTGGTATTGACCTGGGCCCTGCTGCAGCTGTTCCCACAGCTGCACGTGCAGCTGCTGATCGCCTTGCTGTCGGCGCTGCTGTTCTTCTTCACCCGCACCGATCGCTACCTGGTGGCCTCGGCCGCGATCACGGTGATGGCGCTGACCTGCTTCAACCTGATCGGCGATGGCTTCGTGCTGATCGTGCCGCGCATGGTGGATACGATCCTGGGCTGTGCGATCGCTGCGGCGGCCGCCTTCATGATCCTGCCGGACTGGCAGGGACGTCAGCTGCATCGGGTCCTGTCACGGGTACTGGATACCGCCGCGCGTTACCTGGATGCGGTGCTGGGCCAGTACCGCAGTGGCATGCACGATGACCTGGCCTACCGTATCGCCCGCCGCGACATGCACAACGCCGATGCGGCGCTGTCCACTGCACTGTCGAACATGCTGCGCGAGCCCGGCCATGTACGCCGCAACCTGGATGCCGGCTTCCACTTCCTGGCGTTGTCCAACACCCTGCTCGGTCATCTGTCGGCACTGGGTGCCCACCGCGACCAGGTCGACAGCTACGCCGGCGACCCGCTGGCACTGGCCGCCGGCGACCGGGTGCGCAAGGCGCTGCAGCAGCTGGCCGGCGCGCTGGCCGCACGGCAGGCGGTTGCGGAGGATGACAATGATGCCGACCGCGCCGTCGCTGCGGAGCTGGAGCAGATCGAGGACGTGATGCCACCGAAGCTGCAGTTGATCCGCACCCAGATGGCGCTGGTGCTGCGCCTGCTGCCGAAGCTGCGTGCCGCCGCCAACGAGGCCGTACGCAGCCTGACCTGACCGCCGCCCGGCAGCACTGGATCCGGGCCCGGCCGGCGGGCAGGAATGCTAGGCTGCGCCGGTCAAGGAGATTCCATGTCCGGTCACAACCAGTTCGCCCTGCTGCGCCAGCGCCGCTTCCTGCCGTTCTTCATTGTGCAGGCGCTGGGCGCTTTCAACGACAACGTATACCGGCAGGCCATCATCGGCCTGCTGTTCTACCTGGGCGTGTCCGAAGAGCAGCGTTCGCTGTACACCACGCTGGCGCCAGCGATCTTCATTCTTCCCTATTTCCTGTTCTCGGCATTGGCCGGGCAGATCGCCGACAAACTGGAGAAGTCGCGGCTGATCGTGATCACCACCACGATGGAGATCGTGATCATGTCGCTGGCAGCGATCGGCTTCCTCACCGAGAACCTGCCGTTCCTGCTGGTGGCGCTGTTCTGCACCGGCATGCAGTCGACCCTGTTCGGTCCGGTGAAATACTCGGTGCTGCCCTCGGTACTCAAACCCGAGGAGCTGACCGGTGGCAACGGGTTGGTGGAGATGGGCACATCGATCTCGATCCTGTCAGGGATGATCATCGGCGGCGCCGTGTTCCTGCTGGCGGGCAGCCACGGGCCCGTGTTCGCGGCATCGCTGGTCATCGCCCTGGCGGTCTGCGGCAACCTCGCGGCGCGATTGATTCCCAGGGTCGATGCCGGCGACCCGGGCCTGAAGATCAACTGGAACCCGCTGCCCGAGTCGCTGGTGGTGCTGCGCATGGCGCGCCAGCAGAAGGCGGTGCGCAACGCGATCCTGGGCGTGTCCTGGTTCTGGTTCGTCGGCACCGTGCTGACCTCGCAGCTGCCGAATTATGCGCTGGCCAACCTGGGCGGCGAGCCCAAGCTGTACCTGCTGGCACTGGCGCTGTTTTCCATCGGCACCGGCGTTGGCTCGCTGCTGTGCGAGAGGCTGTCGGCGCGCACGGTCGAGATCGGCCTGGTGCCGCTGGGCGCGTTCGGCATGACCGCGTTCCTGCTCGATCTGTACTTCGCCCGCAGCGGTGAGGCCACCGTGCAGGGGCTGAGCATCACCCAGTTCCTGCAGCAGCCCGGCAGTGTGCGCATCGTCATCGACCTTGTCGGAATCGGCCTGTTCACCGGCATCTTCGTCGTTCCGCTGTTCGCCCTGATCCAGAGCCGCACGCCGAAGGCGCAGATGTCACGCGTGTTCGCCGCGTTGAACATCCAGAACTCCGGTTTCATCGTGTCCGCCGCACTGCTGTCGCTGGCCGCGCGCGAGCTGCTGCACTGGAGCATCCCGCAGCTGTTCCTGGCGCTGGCGATCGCCAATGCCGTGGTGGCGATCTACATCTTCACCATCGTCCCCGAATTCCTGATGCGCTTCCTGAGCTGGGTGATGGTGCGCACCCTGTACCGGCTGCGCCCGCATGGCATCGAAGCCAATGTGCCGGATGAAGGCGCAGCACTGATCGTCTGCAATCATGTCAGCTACATGGATGCACTGATCCTGTCGGCGACGATTCCGCGCCCCGTACGCTTCGTCATGTACTACAGGATCTTCAACATCCCGGTGATGCGCTGGATCTTCCGCACCGCCAAGGCCATCCCGATTGCCGGGGCTCGCGAGGACGAGGCCTTGATGCAGCGCGCGTTCGAGGAGATCGATGCGGCGCTGGCCGAGGGTGAGCTGGTCTGCATCTTCCCGGAGGGAGCACTCACCCGCGATGGGCAGATGGCGCCGTTCAAGTCCGGCGTCGAGAAGATCCTCGAACGCCGGCCGGTGCCGGTGGTGCCGATGGCCCTGCGCGGGATGTGGTCGAGCATGTGGAGCCGGCGCGACAGCCGGCTTGGCCGCATGCGGGTTCCGCGCCGCTTCCGCGCCACCGTCGAGGTGGTGGCGGCGCCTGCCATCGATGGTCGCAGCACCGACGCGCCGGCACTGGAAGCCCAGGTCCGCGCCCTTCGCGGCGATCACGCCTGACGCAATCCCCCCGTTCGCGCGTAGCCGGCCCCCGCCCCACATACGCCAGCGTCAAGCGCCATGCCCGTCATTGCCGGGCTGAAAACGCATACATGCGACGCAGGTTGCGGTAGATTACGCACCCACAGGGGGGAGGTCCGGCCCGTTCACAACGGTCGGCCACCAAGGAATGGAGTCTCACGTTGAATCAACCGCCACCACTCGGCCGTCCGGTCTACATCCCCAACCATCTGGTGTGGGCGATCCTGACGACGCTGTTCTGCTGCCTGCCGTTGGGCGTGGTGTCGATCGTGTATGCCGCCCAGGTCGATGGCCGCCGCGCGGCCGGCGATCTGGCGGGAGCCTATAGCGCGTCACGCAAGGCGGGCTGGTGGGCGGCGGCTTCGGCCGCGGCCCTGCCGGTCCTGTTGCTGTTGTGGTTCGGGCTCTTCGGCGGCCTGGCCGCACTGGGCGCTCTTTCCGACCATTGATCCACCACCACCCATCAAGGAGCTTGAATCATGAACACCGCTACTCCGCAGGTCCCGAACAACCTGGTCTGGGCGATCCTGAGCACGCTGCTCTGCTGCCTGCCGGTCGGCATCGTGTCGATCGTCTATGCGGCACAGGTCAACGGCAAGCTGGCCGCTGGCGATATCGCCGGTGCACAGGACTCGTCCGCCAAGGCCAAGAAGTGGGCCATCTGGTCGGCCATCGCCTGGGTCATCATGGTCGTGCTGTATGTGCTGTTCTTCGTCGTGCTCGGTGGCATCGGCGCGATGAGCAACGGCAGCTACTGAGGCCTGCGGACGGATCCGGCGGCGTCCGCGCCGGATCCGTCTTCGCCTGATCGTGTCCGCTCTTCCTTCCCGGCTCGCCCGCTGGGCACCCTTGCTGGCCTCCACCGGCCTGGCCGCTGGCGCGGCCGTGGTGCTGCGTAACGTCAATCCCTACGTGGCCGGCAATCCCCTGCCGGGCTGCCCGCTGTACGCACTCACCGGCCTGTATTGCCCCGGCTGCGGCAGCACGCGCTGCCTTTACTCGCTGGTCCATTTCGATCTGGCCGGCGCGATGGCGATGAACCCGCTGCTGGTCATCAGCCTGCCCCTGCTGCTGCTGATGCTGCTGAACATCGCTGGCATCCGCCCGCGTGTGCTTGATCCGCTGATGCGGATTCTGGCCAATCCCATGGTCTGGCTGTGGCTGCTGCCCGGTTACGCACTGCTGCGCAACCTGCCGTGGGCACCGTTCACCGCACTGGCGCCGGTCTAGATTCCCACTTCGCGTCCAGGCGCGTCGCGAAGCGTGCTGCGGTCAGGCCGCACGCGCCTGGCCAGCGGCTACGTCACCCAGCCGGCGATCACCAGCACGGCCAGCACCGCCAGCCACAGCAGCAGCATCCGCCACACCAGACTCATGGCATCGCGCAGGTCGGGCAGACGTTGCCAGACCGGCAGCAGGCCCGCCTCGGTGTAGTCATGCGCGTCCTCGCGCAGCTCGGCATTGACGCTGGCCCGCGCCACCGCACCCAGGAATCCGATGCCTCCGACCAGGCGCTCGCCATGCGCTTGCCGCCATGCCTTCCACGCCGTGTCGAAGTTGCCGACCAGTGCCATCGAGAACGCCATCAACTGTGCCACCGGCCATTCGATCCAGCCCAGCAGGCGCTGAGCCACTGCCAGCGGTTCCACCGGTACGCGTGCACGCATCGGGCTTTCGGACATCAGCGCCAGCAGGCGATAGCCCAGCGCGCCCACCGGGCCCAGCAGCAGGAACCAGAACAGCACCGCAAACCAGCGGCGCAGCGCATTGAGTACGGTCGCCTCCACCAGCGAGGGTACATCCTCGCGCAGGCTGCCACCGGCCGCCTGCAGATGGCGCACGGCTGCCTGCCGGGTCGGTGCGTCATCGGCATCGATGATCGCTTCGATGTCACGGTCCAGGTCGCGCGGCCCCCAGCACCAGGCCAGAACCGCCACGCCCAGCAGCAACGAGGGCAGCCCGAACAGCACGCCCCGCAGCAGCCAGGCCAGCAGCGCCATCAACACCAGCGGCGGCAGCAGCGCCAGCACCACGCCCATGGGGCCCTGCCAGGCCTTGCCGCCGTGCGCATCCAGCCAGCCCAGCCAGCGCCGGAAGCTGTCAAAGCGGCGCAGCGAGGCGGCAGCGGCCGGGGCGACATGGCCCAGGGCCAGTGCAACCAGCACGGCAGCCAGAGTGGTGAACATGGCAGGTCTCCCTACGAAACAAGGCGCTCGGCGTCGCTACCTTACCCGTCGCGACGCCGCCATCAGCGGTCTGCCGCACTGTAACCCGGGCCGTGTTCAGGTGGCGGCAATGGTCGCCGCCGTTCTGACAGGCCGGTGCGGTCTTCACGCCCGCTGTTGGCGATACCAGTGCTCGATCAGCCCCCGCGAAATCGAGATCGGCGGCGACAGGCGGATGCCCTGGCCATCATCTTCGACATCACGTGCCAGCGCCGCGCCCACCTCGTCGGCACTGAACCAGCGCGCATCCTCCAGTTCGCCATCCACGGTCGGCACATCGTCCTGCGCCTGCGCGCGGAACCCCACCATCAGCGCGCCCGGGAACGGCCAGGGCTGTGAACCGAGATACTGGCAGGCAGTGATGCGCACCCGGCTCTCCTCGTGCACTTCCCGCACCACGGTCTGTTCGAAGGTCTCGCCTGGTTCGACGAAACCCGCCAGTACCGAATAGCGGCGCGGCGCCCAGTTGGACTGCCGCCCCAGCAGCAACCGGCCCTGGTTTTCCACCGCGACGATCACCGCCGGGTCCACCCGGGGATAGTGTTCGGTCGCGCACTGCCCGCAGCGGCCAACGAAGCCACCGCGGGCAAAGGCCACCGCCCCCCCGCAGACGCCGCAGAAGCGCGTGCGCGAATGCCAGTAGGACATGCCGCGCGCGTAGCTGAAAGCGGTCGCATCGGCCACCGGCCACAGCAGTGCCGCCTGGCGCAGGTCGAGCCGGCCAGGCGCAGTGACGGCAACCGCGGACGCTTCCACCGAGAACCAGGCCTGCTCACCCCGCAGACCCAGGAAGATCGCGGCACCGGGGCCGCCCCCGATGTCGGCGCCGGTCAGCGCCAGTGGCTGGTCATCAGCACCAGTGAAGGCACTGCCGTCCTGGTCAAGCACGAGAACCCGCGCATCCGGCCACAGGCGTGCCAGCACATCGGCATCTTCGCGCAGGGCATCGGCGCGCTCCAGCGGTTCGCCAATGAAGGCGAAACCGGACAGCGGCGAAAGAATATTGGACATCCAGCAAGCCTGCCGCCATTCGATGCGGGTGGCAAGGTCGGCGCTGTGCGCATTCTGCTGTGAGGTGTGGAGACCGCTCGACACACCTGGCGCGGAGCGCAGGCCCCGCGCCCTGCAATCACATGCTGAAGCTGCTGCCGCAACCGCAGGTGGTCTTCGCGTTCGGATTGCGGATCACGAACTGCGCGCCGGTCAGGCTCTCGGTGTAATCCACTTCAGCCCCCATCAGGTACTGCAGGCTGAGCGGGTCTACCAGCAGGGTCACCCCGCTGGTCTGTACCGCCAGATCGTCCTCGGCACGGTTCTCGTCGAACTCGAAACCGTACTGGAAGCCCGAACAGCCGCCACCCTCGATATACACACGCAGCGCCAGATCGGGGTTGCCCTCTTCCTGGATCAACGACTTGACCTTGGAGGCCGCTGCTTCGGTGAAGTTCAGCGGCCGCTCCAGCGACTGGTAATCGGGCGCGGCCGCCGTGGGGGCGCCGGGCAGGGAGACTAGCGTGCTCATGGCATCAGCATGGGGGCACCGGCGGTGGCTTTCAAGCCATCGCTTCGGCCAGCTTGCGTCGGGCCGCGGTGTCGCCCTTGCCACTGGCGGGATCCCCGCTTTCGGGTGCAGGCAGGGCCGCCAGCGGTGCGCTGGCATGGATCAGGCGTCCATTCAGCTGGGCCCCGGCGTTCATCTCCACCACCTCGTAGTGGACATTGCCGTTGACCCGCGCGCTCGGGGTCAGTTCGACCTTTTCGGTGGCGTGGACATCCCCCTCCAGGCGGCCGCTGATGACCACCACCTGGGCACGGATCTCCCCTTCGATCACGCCATGCTCGGCGAGCGTCAGGGTCGCGGTGCTGGCGCCTTCGGCGGCGATCACCTTGCCATGGATGCGACCTTCCACGTACAGGCCACCACTGAACTCCACATCACCGCGGATCACCACCTGGTTGCCGATCAGGGCATCCACCACCAGCTGGCCGTCACGGTTGGATTTGCTGTTTCCGAACATCTGCCTACTCCCCTTTGCTGGCCGGCGCGCCGGCCTGTTTCCAGTCGAATACCTGGGTGGCGCCCCCCGCACCACTCCCCAATGTCACCCGCACGCGTTGCGGAGTGAAGTCAGCCGGCAGCATCACGCTGCCGGTGAGCTGCTGGAAGTACCGGAACGAGTAGTCCTGTCCCGGCACCTTGCTGCGCTGGTGCAGATCATCCCAGCTGATCGTGGCCAGCTTGCCGTTCTTCACGCCTTCCACGGTGAAACGCATCTGCCCCTGGCTGATGGCCCCGCGGTTGAGGTTCTGGGTCAGCACGGCGGTGTACTGCCAGGTGCCGGCCGATTCCGGGCTGAACTCGATCGAGTGGGTGTTCAGGCCCTTGCGCTGGCTGGTCGAACCGACCAGGCGCTCATAGAAGGCGACGTCCGCGCGCAACCCGGCGATCTCTTCGTCGCGCTCGGCGAGCGAGGACTGCACTTCGTTGTTGGCGGCGCGGCTGATGCGGTCGGAGGCTTCCAGCGTGGCCTGCTTCTGGCGCAGTTCGGTCAGCTGCGCCTGCAGGCTCTCGGCACGCTTCTCGGCCGCCTGCAACCGTTGTCCCTGCTCGCCACGCGGCGCCCCCATCCAGCAGCCTCCGATCGTGGCCAGCACCAGGCTGAGCAGCCAGATGCCTCCAATCACCCACAGGCGACGGCGGTCCGCGGGCGGATGTGACGCGCCGGGCAGGCGGACCTGCACGCGCATGGGAGGACGGTTGGTCATGGGTAGATCCCGTGGCATCGCGGGCGCGACACCGGCACGGCCCGTGTGGCAAACGACGGGCTAGTGTATGACAGGATCGGCAGGATTCCTGCGCTGGAGGCGACCGAGGTCTGTGGCGTTCAGGCACGCCATCGTCGATAGTGTGGCCCCTCGCACAGTTCCGCCATCGGAGCATCGCCATGACCGAAGCCCACCTGTTCGTGATCGGCATCCTGCTGGCCTGGCTGGCCGGCATCCGTGTCTACCTCACCGTCTTCGGTGTCGGCCTGGCCGGCCTGCTCGGCTGGGTCGACCTGCCGCCCGCCCTGCAGGCGACCGAGTCGTGGTGGGTGCTGGGTACCTCAGCGGCGCTGGCCGTGACCGAGTTCTTTGCCGACAAGATTCCCGGCGTGGATTCGGTCTGGGACCTGGTGCAGACCCTTGCCCGGGTCCCCGCCGGCGCCTTCCTCGCCGCCGCCACCCTGTCGCCGGATGGGCAGCTGGGTACCGGTGCGCTCGCTGCCGGCGCCGGCGTAGCCCTGGCCAGCCATGGCCTGAAGGCGGGCACCCGTGCCCTGCTCAACACCTCGCCGGAGCCGGCCAGCAACTGGGTCGCCTCGATCGCCGAAGACACCGTGGTGGTTGGCGGCCTGGCATTGGCCCTGGCACACCCGTGGATCGCGCTGGTCGTGGTGCTGGCATGCAGCCTGGCCGGCGCATTGCTGGTCTGGCTGGCATGGCGCGCTCTGTGGCGCGGCGTGCGTTGGCTTGCCCGTGCCGGCAACGGCACTGACCGGCAACAGCCACGCACCGGATGAACGCCGGGCGTGTCGCATAATGGCTGCGATCATCAGGAGCCCCCATGGCCGCAATTGAATCCCCCGCAGGCGTCCGCCCGGGTCGCGCTGAAACGCCACCGGCCGATCATTGGCAACGCTGGGCCACTGCGGTGGTGGACGCGGGTGCCTCCCCATCGGTTCCGTCCAGCGTCGCTGACAGTGGGCCTGCCTCCGGCGGTGCTCCGCCGCCGCTGCCGGGCGTCACCTCACAGCCCGAGGCGGGCAACCACGACCCGGCACCGGCGCCGGCGGATTCACCCTACCGCGTGCTGATCGTCGAGGACGACCGTGCGCAGGCCCTTTTCGCGCAGAGCGTGCTGCACGGCGCCGGCATGCAGGCCATCGTGCTCAGCGATGCCGAAGGCGTCCAGCAATCGATCAAGGACCATCGCCCTGACCTGATCCTGATGGACCTGCACCTGCCCGGCCTGGACGGCATGCGGCTGACGGCGATGATTCGCCAGCAGCCCGGCCTGCAGTTGCTGCCCATCGTGTTCCTCAGCGGCGATCCCGATCCGGAGCGCCAGTTCGAAGTGCTCGACAGCGGTGCCGACGACTACCTGAGCAAGCCGATCCGGCCGCGGCACCTGATCGCGGCGGTCGCCAACCGCATCCGCCGTGCCCGCGCGCAGGCGGCAACCTTGCCCGGCGCCGCCGGCACGCCGGCCACCAGCAATCCTGAAACCGGCCTGCCGACGCGCCATCATGTGCTGCAGCAGCTCAATGCCGCCCTGGCCCACCATGATCGTGGCGGCCTGTTCTTCATCGAGGTGGCCAGCGCGCTGGGCCTGCGCGAGCGCTATGGCTACGCTGCGTTCGAACGGCTGATGGTGCAGGCCGGACAGCGCTTGGCCGAAGCCGGCCATCCGCACCTGCTGGCGCGCCTGAACGACAACAGTTTCCTGCTGCTGGCGCGTGATGCCGATGAGGACAGGCTGGAGAGCGTGGCCGCCACCCTGCGCGAGCAGCTCTCCGCGAGGGCCTTCGTGATCCGCGATGACGAATCGGTGCACCTGCGTGGCGTGGTCGGCTATGCACCGCTGTCGCCCGGCTTCGAGGATGCCGCCAGTGCGCTGGAAGCCGTCGAGCGCACGACCCTGCAGGCGCGCCTGCTCAGTGCCGGCGTGGCCGGCCACGTGCATCGGCAGGCCATCAGCGAACAGGAGCATCTGGCCCTGCTGGAAGGCCAGCTGGAACTGGCTTACCAACCCATCGTCGCCGTCGCCGGTGGAGGCAGCGCGCAGTACCAGGTCCTGCTGCGGCTGCGCCAGGCCGACGGCACCGTGCTGACCGCCGGCCAGGTGATTCCGGCCGCCGAAGCCGCCGGCCGCATCGCCGACCTCGACCAGCAGGTGCTCGATCATGCGCTGGGCCTGCTGGATCTGTACCGGCATGCCACCCAGCCGCTCAATCTGTTCGTCTCGCAGTCGCTGCGTACCCTGCAGCGCGACGCCTTCGCCGACTGGCTGCTGGAGTCGCTGCAGCAGCGCGACCTGCCAGGCAGTGCGCTGGTCATCGACGTGCGCCTGCCTGATGCGCTGATCCACACCGTGCCGCTGCAGCAGTTCTGTCAGCGCATGGCGCAGGCCGGCGTGCGCTTCTGCCTGAGCCAGTTCGAGCCCGGCAACGATGCCGACGCGCTGCTGGGCCAGCTGCCGCTTTCGTTCGTACGCATGGCTGCACGCTTCTCCAGCAGCCACGCCAATCCAGGCACGCGCGAAGAACTGCGCAGGGCGATCGAGCGGGCGCACGGCGCCGGTCTGCAGATCATCGGGCAGCAGATCGAAGATCCGCAGGCAGCGGCCGCGATGTGGGTGGGAGGGGTCGACTACATCCAGGGCAACATGGTGCAGTCCGCCGGCAGCGACCTGAACTTCGACTTCCACAACGCGGTGCTCTGACATGCCGCTGTGGGCGGTGCTGCTGGTGGCCCTGGCCGTGGCGGCCATCGCGCTGCTGCTGGCGGGGCTGCGCCTGCGCACGCGCAGCCAGGCGCTGGCCGCACTGCAACGGGATCGTGCCGCGCTGGCCAGCGAGCGCGACCAGCTGCGCCACACCACCGAGCGCCAGGGCCAGCTCGAACAGCAGTTGCTGCAGGCCAAGCAGGCGGCCGAGGCGGCGGTGCTGGCCAAGGGCGAGTTCCTGGCCACGATGAGCCACGAGATCCGCACGCCGCTCAACGGCATCCTGCCGATGCTGGAGCTGATCGCGCGTGGCCCGCTGGGCGAGGATCAGCGGCAGATGCTGGCCACCGCATCGGCCAGCTCGCAGCAGCTGCTGCGTATCGTCGACGACATCCTCGATTACTCGCGGTTGGAAGCACAGGCACTGGAGCTGGAGATCACCAGCTTCAATCTGCGCGAGCTGCTCGACGCCGTGGTGCAGCTGATGCAGCGCGCTGCCGACGCCAAGGGACTGGCACTGGTGCTGCAACTGGATCCCACGGTCCGCCTTCCCGTGCGCGGCGATCCGGTGCGCCTGCGCCAGGTGCTGAGCAACCTTCTGGCCAATGCCATCAAGTTCACGGCACGCGGCCAGGTGCAGCTGCGCGTGCAACGGCTGGGCGAAGGTCCGGCCCAGCACCAGTTGCGCTTCGAAGTGATCGACACCGGCATCGGCATCGACGAGGCCCAGCAGGCACGCCTGTTCCAGTCCTTCAGCCAGGCCGATGCGTCGACCACCCGCATCTATGGTGGCACCGGCCTGGGCCTGGCCATCTGCAAACGCATCATCGACCTGATGCACGGCCACATCGGCGTCCAGTCGACCCCCGGCCAGGGCGCCCGCTTCTGGTTCGAGATTCCGTTGTTGAAGGTTCCCGGCGACCTGCCGGCGATGGCACGCGCACCGGCCACCCTGCTGCTGTTCAGTGCCGACAGCCACCTGCAGGCGCGCATCGAACGCATTGCCGCCCATCACGAGCTGCAGGTGCAGGTCATCGACGGGATGGACGCGCTGGCCGAGCGGCTGCGAGCCGTGCCCCGCCCCGGGCACGCTGCGCCGGCCTGGCTGCTGATCGATGCGCCTGCGCGCCGCAGCGGCGGAACCCGCCTGCGGCAGGCGCTGGCTGCGCGCGGTGAGGACGACACGCTGCAGGTGCTGTGGCTGCAGGACGAGCCGCTGCCCGCGCAGGAGCGCCATCGCCAGCTGCCGGTCGCCTTCGAGGATGCCGCCCTGCACGCCCTGCTTGCCACGCCCACCGCCAGCGCGCGCCCGTCCGCCTGGCTGGCTGCCGCCGAAGAGGGCCAGGCACCGGCTGCCCTGCCAGCGCTCGGTCTACGCGTGCTGCTGGTGGAGGACAACACGGTCAACCGCATGGTGGCCGAACACCTGCTGCGGGTATTCCAGTGCGAGGTCCGCAACGCCGCCGATGGCGAGCAGGCACTGGTCGCGCTGCGCGAAGGCGGTGTGGACGTGGTGCTGATGGACTGCCAGATGCCGGTGCTGGACGGTTACGCCGCGACGCGCCAGTGGCGCGAGGAAGAGATCGCAGCCGGAGGCCGGCGCCTGCCGATCATCGCCATGACCGCCAATGCCATGGCCGGTGATCGCGAACGCTGCCTGCGAGCAGGCATGGACGATTACCTGTCCAAACCGATCGCGCGCGACACGCTGCACGCGCTGCTGCTGCGCTGGGGCCCCAAAGCCCTCCCCACGCCGGCAGTTCCGGCGGCGGCAGCGAAGGCCGGTCCAGAACCTGTCGCCCACCCGGTTCTGGACCGGAACGTGCTGGACGAGCTGCAGGCGGTCATCGGTGATGCCGCCACGCAGATCGTATCGGTGTACCTGGAAGACGCACCGGCGATGGTGCAGGCGCTGCAGCAGGCGGCGCAGGACCACGATGGCCAGCGCCTGCAGGCAGTCGCGCACAGCCTGAAGTCCTCCAGCGCGAATGTCGGCGCGATGTCGCTGTCGGCGGTCGCACAGCGGATCGAGCACGAGGCCCGCGCCGGCAGTCTGCAGCGCCCCGCCGTTGCGGTTGCGCTGCTGGTGGCCGAATTCGCCCGGGCACGGGTGGCGCTGGGCGGGTACCTGGCACAGCATCGCGCCGGCCAGGCGGGCTGACTCACTCTTCGAGCTTGCTCAGCAGGTACTTCGGTTCGCCGATGCGCTCGATCAGGTCCAGCTGCGTTTCCAGCCAGTCGATATGCTCTTCCTCCGAATCGAGGATCTTCACGAACAGCTGGCGGCTCACATAGTCGCCGACCGAATCGGCATAGGCCACCGCCTCGCGCAGGGTGACCACGCCATCACGCTCGAGCGAGAGGTCACACTGCAGGATCTCGGTCGGGTTCTCGCCGATGCGCAGCTTGCCCAGCGCCTGGAAGTTCGGCAGTCCTTCAAGGAACAGGATGCGGTCGGCGAGCATGTCGGCATGCTTCATCTCGTCGATCGATTCCTTGTACTCATGCTCGGCGAGTTCCTTGATGCCCCAGTTCTTCAGCATCTTGGCGTGCAGGAAATACTGGTTGATCGCGGTCAGCTCGTTGTAGAGGACCTTGTTGAGGAATTCGATGACCTTGGTGTCGCCCTTCATGGGGATACTCCTGCACGCTGAAAACGCAGGCACTTTACCGCCTTGCGTGCGGTCGTGAAGGAACGCGAATCGTGCGCATTGGCCTGTGCGGCCGCACGTGAGGGATGCGCAGGCGCGGTATCAACGCACCGCGGAAAAGACAGTCAGGCGACCTGGGCGAGACCGAGTACCGGCAGCGGCAGATCGTGGGTGGCGCGTGCCTTGGCCAGCAGCTCGCCGGCCATGTCCAGGCAGGACCCGCAGGTAGCGCCGCATCCGGTGCGCATGGTCAGCTCGGCCACCGACGTCACGCCATGGCTGGCGGCTTCGCGGATCTGGTGGTCGGTGACTCCGTTGCAGATGCAGACGTACACAGGCGGGAACCGGGCTGACAGGCCAGAAGCGGCCTGGTCGCTATTCCAATGGAAACGAGAATGGTTGTCAATCAGAGACCTGAACCATTCTCGATACCGTTCAGGCGGTCAGCTCGTCGGTCCTTCCTGCGCCTTTTTTGGCCAGTAGCCCCTGCTGCGCGGCCGCTTGCGCGGACGGTCGTGGCCCGCGGTGTTGCCGGGCATCCACGCTTCCGCTGCGCTCTTCGGCATGGCCGTGACGCCCTGCCCCGCCACCCCGCGCGCGAGCGGCGCCAGGTGTCGCAGCGCGCGCGCGTAGACGCCGCGCTTGAACATCACCACATGCTCCACCGGATACCAGAAATCCACCCAGCGCCAGTGGTCGAACTCCGGCGAATCGGTATGGTCCAGGCACACATGGGATTCGTCACCGGTCAGGCGCAGCAGGAACCAGACCTGCTTCTGGCCGATGCAGACCTGCCGTTCATTGCGGCGGACCGCCCGCGCCGGCAGCTTGTAGCGCAGCCAGCCGGGCGTTGCCCCCAGCACTTCCACGTGCTCAGGCAGCAGGCCGGTCTCTTCCTGCAGTTCGCGATACATGGCCTCGACGGGCGTCTCGTCGGTGTTCATCCCACCCTGCGGGAACTGCCAGCCATCCCGGCGCACGCGTCGTGCCCAGAACACCTGCCCGTCCTGCCGCATCAGCACGATGCCGACGTTCGGTCGATAGCCGTCCGGATCGATCACGATGCGGACTCCTAAAAAATCTACTGGTCAGGACTATCCCACGCCGCCTGTCAGGCGACAAGCGCGGCACAAATGTGTTGACAGTCCCACGGCGTATCAGCAGAATAGCGGGCTCACCAAGGCTATGTAGCTCAGCCGGTTAGAGCACAGCACTCATAATGCTGGGGTCGGTGGTTCGAGTCCACCCATAGCCACCATGCTGAAGTTGTTTTTCAGCGTGAAAAGTGAGAAAATAGTTACACGATACATTGCCCCGTCGCCAAGCGGTAAGGCACCTGACTCTGACTCAGGCATTCGGTGGTTCGAATCCATCCGGGGCAGCCAAATTAAACGCAGAAGGCCAGATCGAAAGATCTGGCCTTCTGCGTTTAATTTGGTCGCGCATTCCACCTTATCCCCGCGCCTGTCGGCGCACCCCCTTGAACATCAAGGGGGCTCCCCTCCAGAGAGAACCCTGGGGTCGGATCCTTCTCGCAGGCAAAAGCTCTGACCCTACCCTCTCCAATGCACAACCCCGAAACGGCAAAAGCCCGGCCAAAGCCGGGCTTCTGCTTTTTCCAACCAGCGGGCTCCCGGAGGAGCCCAGCCAGGCGCAGTGGATCAGCGCTTGGAGAACTGGGTGGCGCGACGGGCCTTGTGCAGACCGACCTTCTTACGCTCGACTTCACGGGCGTCACGGGTCATGAAGCCAGCCTTGCGCAGCTCGGACTTCAGGGTTTCGTCATACTCGACCAGCGCACGGGCGATGCCCAGACGGATCGCACCGGCCTGGCCGGTGGTGCCGCCGCCGGTGGCGGTGACCAGGATGTCGAAGCTTTCGGTGTTCTTGGTCAGCTCGAGCGGCTGGCGCACGATCATGCGCGCGGTCTCACGACCGAAGAACTCGTCCAGCGGACGGCCATTGACGGTGATGTTGCCCGAACCCTTGCGCAGGAACACGCGAGCGGTGGAGGACTTGCGGCGGCCAGTGCCGTAGTTTTGAGTGATAGCCATGATTAGATATCCAGAACCTGCGGCTGCTGTGCGGCGTGCGGATGCTCAGTGCCGGCGTAGACCTTGAGCTTGCGGTACATCTGGCGACCCAGCGGGCCCTTCGGCAGCATGCCCTTCACGGCGATCTCGATCACGCGCTCCGGGTGGCGCTCCAGCGCCTGGGCCAGGGACTCGGTCTTCAGGTTGCCGATGTAACCGGTGAAACGGTGATACATCTTGTCCTGCAGCTTCTTGCCGGTGACGGCAATCTTTTCTGCATTGATGACGACCAGGTAGTCGCCGGTATCAACGTGCGGGGTGTAGACCGGCTTGTGCTTGCCACGCAGACGGCGGGCCAGCTCGGTGGCGAGACGGCCCAGGGTCTTGCCCTCGGCGTCGACGAGGTACCAGTCGCGCTGGACGGTCTCGTTCTTGGCAGTGAAAGTGCTCATGAAGAACTCTAGGTTAGGTCGGGCTCATTGCGGCGAAGGACTCGCCGGAACTCTGCCACGCGTTGTGAAAGGTGAAGCGCAAGAGGCGGGATTGTACGCAGGTCCAGGCCCCGGCGCAAGCCGCCCCCTGTCCCGGGTTGGCAGGGGCGCGGGCGCGGGCGAGAATCGGCGGGTCTCCCGCCCCACCGTATCGCCATGACCGTGCTCCGCCAGACCACCCCGCTGGACCACCTGCTGACCGAAGCCCAGCGCGCCCTGGACACGGTGTTCGGCAACCCGCCGGCCAGCCGCCCCTATCCGGCGGTGGACACCGACGAGCCGGGCATGGACGCCCGCCAGCGCCGCCATGCGGCCGGGCTGATGCGGATCAACCACGTCGGCGAGGTCTGCGCGCAGGGCCTGTATTTCGGCCAGGCCGCCGTGGCCCGCGACCCGGCCACCCGCGAGCATCTGCTGGAGGCAGCGCAGGAGGAAACCGACCACCTGGCGTGGTGTGCCACCCGCCTGGCCGAACTGGACAGCCGGCCGAGCCTGTTCAACCCGCTCTGGTACGCAGGCAGTTACACCATCGGCACCCTGGCCGGGCTGCGCGGTGATGGCTGGAACCTGGGTTTTGTGGTCGAGACCGAACGCCAGGTCGAGGCCCACCTGGATGAGCATCTGGTCGATCTCCCGGCCGCCGACCTGCGCAGCCGCGCGGTCATCGAAGTGATGAAGCAGGACGAGGCCCGGCATGCGGACCATGCCGAGCAGGCCGGCGCCCGCCGCCTGCCCTTCCCGATTCCGGGGGCGATGGCGCTGGCCTCGAAGGTGATGAAGACCATCGCGTACCGCCTCTGAACGGCCGCCGCGCATGGCCCGGCGCTGCCGGCAACGCGGCATCGGACGCCTCAGCGCCGGCTCAGTTCGGCGACACCAGCTTCAGGCCGATCACACCGGCGACGATCAGGCCCACGCAGGCCAGGCGGGCCGGTGAAGCACTGTCGTTGAACAGGTAGATGCCCAGCACTGCCACGCCCATGGCCCCGATGCCGGTCCAGATGGCATAGGCCGTGCCGACCGGAATGCTCTTCATGGCCTGGCTCATCAGGTACAGGCTGATCAGCGCGGAAACGACCGTGGCGGCCGTGGGCAGTGGCTTGCTGAAGCCTTCGGAGTACTTCATTCCAAGCGCGAAGCCGATCTCGAACAGGCCGGCCAGCAGCAGGTAGATCCAGGGCATGGGTGGGGGTCCTTACCTAGTGGTTGAAAAACGAAACGGCCCGGTGTCTTCACACCGGGCCGTAGGTCGGTACATCGCCGTGGAACTATGAATTGCGCAGCACGCAGGTTCCACGGGGCGGGTCGTCCCGCCTGGGTGACGATGCCTGCCGGCATCGCACAGGGGTATTACTCGGACAGGTTGCGACCGTGGAACAGCTCTTCGATCTCGCGCTTGAGCAGCGCCTCGATCTTCATGCGTTCCTTGAACGACAGGTTCCTGGCCTTTTCCTCGAACAGGTACTGATCCAGGTCGAAGTCCTTCAGGTGCATCTTCGTGTGGAAGATGTTCTCCTGGTAGACGTTGACGTCGAACATCTCGTAACGCGACTTGATGTTCTTGGCCAGGAAGTTCTGGATCGAATTGATCTTGTGATCGATGAAGTGCTTCTTGCCCTTCACATCGCGGGTGAAGCCACGGACGCGGTAGTCCATGATCACGATGTCCGATTCCAGGCTCTCGATCAGGTAGTTCAGGGCCTTCAGCGGCGAAATGACGCCACAGGTGGCCACGTCGATGTCCGCGCGGAACGTCGCGATGCCTTCCTGCGGATGGGTTTCCGGGTAGGTATGGACGGTGATGTGGCTCTTGTCCATGTGCGCGACCACGGCGTCGGAGATCAGCTCCTTGCCCGCCAGCTTCTTGTCGATCACCGGCTCTTCGGAGATCAGGATGGTCACCGAGGCACCCTGCGGATCGTAGTCCTGGCGGGCCACGTTCAGGATGTTGGCGCCGATGATCTCGGCGACATCGGTCAAGATTTGAGTCAGCCTGTCGGCGTTGTACTCTTCATCGATGTATTCAATGTAACGCTGACGCTCCTCTTCGGTGCGCGCGTAACACACGTCATAGATGTTGAAGCTCAGCGCCTTGGTGAGGTTGTTGAAACCCTGCAACCTCAGGCGAGGCAACGGCTTGACCACGGCGGTCGATTCCTGTGTAAGAAGAGAAAGGGTGAATTATGGGGCAAACCGCCCCCGGGGGGAACGTGAAGACGCAAGAGTTCTGGCACACTGTTTGCCCTTAACAATTGCGCTGGTTAAGCTCCGCTATCGACCCCGTGAATCCGTTCATGCGCAGAGGGAGCGCCCCTATCGTGTCAACCGTGCGCCTAGCTAGCAGTCCACTGGCCCTGGATATCGCAACAATCGATCGTTTCCTGGCGCACAGCCACAGGCGGCGATATCCCACCCGGACCGACGTCTTCCGACCTGGAGACCCGGCGGGAACCCTGTATTACGTCATCAGCGGCTCGGTTTCGATCATGGCCGAGGAAGATGACGATCGTGAGCTGGTGCTGGGCTACTTCGGCGCCGGCGAGTTCGTCGGCGAGATGGGCCTGTTCGTGGAATCGGACCGCCGCGAAGTGATCCTGCGGACCCGCACCGCCTGCGAGCTGGCCGAGATCAGCTACGAGCGCCTGCATCAGCTGTTCCTTGGCCCGCTGTCGGCCGACGCGCCGCGCCTGCTGTACGCGCTGGGCCAGCAGATCTCCAAGCGTCTGCTCGACACCAGCCGCAAGGCCAGCCGCCTGGCGTTCCTGGACGTCACCGACCGCATCGTGCGCACCCTGCACGATCTGGCCCAGGAGCCGGAGGCGATGAGCCACCCGCAGGGCAGCCAGCTGCGCGTCTCGCGGCAGGAACTGGCGCGCCTGGTCGGCTGCTCGCGTGAGATGGCCGGCCGCGTGCTGAAGAAGCTGCAGACCGACGGGCTGCTGCATGCCCGCGGCAAGACCGTGGTGCTTTACGGCACCCGTTGAACGTTCAGCACCCGGTGGGTGCGGACCTTGGTCCGCACTCCTTCGCGCGCTAGGCTCGGTGCATGGAACTGAGCAGCGAATTCTGGTGGTTCATTCTCATCGGCCTCGGTGCGCAGCTGGTCGATGGCGCGCTGGGCATGGCCTTCGGCCTGGTCTCCTCGTCGGTGATGCTGAGCATGGGACTGCCGCCGGCCCAGGTCAGCGCCAGCATCCACACCGCCGAAGTGTTCACCACCGGCGCCTCCGGTGTGTCGCATCTTGCGGCTGGCAATGTCGATAAGCGCCTGTTCGTGCGCCTGGCGCTGCCCGGCGCGATCGGGGGTGCGATCGGTGCCTATGTACTCGCCCAACTGCCCGGCGATTTCATCCGCCCGTTGATCTACCTGTACCTGCTGGTGCTTGCCATCGTCATCCTGGCCCGTGCTGCCGGGCGCTGGATGCCCAGCGGCGAGATCCGCCGCGTGCCGGTTCTGGGCTTCTTCGCCGGCCTTCTGGACGCCAGCGGCGGCGGTGGCTGGGGCCCGATCGCCACGTCCACCCTGCTGGCGCGTGGTGGCCAGGCCCGTACCACCATCGGCACGGTCAACGCGGCCGAGTTCGTGGTCACCCTGACCATCTCGGCCACCTTCCTGCTGTCGATGGGGGTGCAGCACCTGCAGATCGTCGCCGGGCTGCTGATCGGCGGCATGATGGCCGCGCCGGTGGCCGCGATCCTGGTCAAGCGGGTCAAGGAACGCTGGGTACTGGTCGCGGTTGGCGTGCTGGTACTGGGCATCAGCCTGTTCCAGATCGGCCACGCGGTGACCGGGTACCTGGCGCGCTGACCGCGCTCCGCGCTCGCCGGGCATGGCCCGGCGCTACCGGATGGCGTGCGGATTCGCCGGGCATGGCCCGGCGCTGCGGGATGGCGTGCAATGGCACGGCGCCATCGGGCGGCAAGGGGTAGCACCGGGCCATGCCCGGCGGGCCCGGTGGATCAGGCCTTGTCGCCGCCGCGGTCGACGCAGCCCCAGTTGAGGATGCGGGTGCCCGCCGGCAGTACGCTGCGGAAGAACGCCACCTTGCCCGGCTTCGGGTTGACCACTACCGGCGCCTTCGCCGCCAGCAGCAGCGGCAGATCCGCAGTGCTGTCGGAGTAGGCAATGTCGATGTCGCCATAGCCACGTTCACGCAGCATGCGCATCTTCTCTTCGTTGTGGCAGTGACGGGTCGGCCCCACCCCTCCCAGGCGCGGCCCGACCTCCGTGCCGATGACCGGCACGTCCTGGTGCGCAACGAAGGCCAGGATCGCGCGGGCCAGTTCGGGCGGGGCGCCCGTGGCCACCACCACGCGATCCCCCTTTGCACGGTGCGCGGCGAACACCTCCAGCGCCTGCGGCAGCAGCTTGGCGCGCATCTGCGCCTCGTTCCTGATCACGTAGGCGTCGATCACCCGGTTGAACTCGCGCGCACGATGCAGGCCGAAGCTGCCGATCCACACGTAGATCGAAATGCCGGCACGGCGGGTCGGCAGCATCGCCACCATCGGCCCGGCGATCGGGGTGACCAGCAGCGCCGCGAGCATGCGCAACGGGTTGCGCTTGATCAGCGAGGCGAACAGGTGCGTGCCCGAATCACCGTCGTACAGGGTGTGATCGAAGTCGAAGACCACCAGCGGCGCATCCGCGCGTGGCGTCGGGTAATGCGTTTTCATGCCGCGAAGAATAGCTGACGCAGGCCCTCGCCCGGCTCTTCCACGCGCATGAAGGCCTCGCCGACCAGGAACGCGTGGATGCCGGCATCACGCATCAGCGCCACGTCCTGGGGCCCGAGGATGCCGCTCTCGGTCACCAGCAGGCGGTCGCGCGGCACGGCCAGGCGCATGTCCAGGGTGGTCTGCAGCGAGACCTCGAAGGTGCGCAGGTTGCGGTTGTTGATGCCGATCATCGGCGCCGGCACCTGCAGCGCACGCTCCAGCTCGTCGATGTCGTGCACTTCCACCAGCACGTCCATGCCCAGCGACAGTGCCAGTTCCGACAGCGTGGCCAGCTGGGTATCGTCCAGCGCCGCCACGATCAGCAGGATGCAGTCAGCGCCCAGCACGCGCGCCTCGTACACCTGGTAGGCATCGATCACGAAGTCCTTGCGCAGCACCGGCAGCGTGCAGGCCTCGCGGGCCTGCTGCAGGTAGGCGTCGGCGCCCTGGAAGAAATCCACGTCGGTCAGCACCGACAGGCAGCTGGCGCCGCCGAACTCGTAGCTGACCGCAATGTCGGCCGGACGGAAGTCCGGACGGATCACGCCCTTGGAGGGGCTGGCCTTCTTCACTTCGGCGATCACCGCGGGGTCGCCGTTGGCCACGGCGGCCTGCAGCGCACGCACGAAACCACGCACCGGCGGGGCGCCGGCCAGGGCGGCCTGCAGCTCCTCGAGCGGGCGCTGGGCGCGGCGCTGGGCTACTTCTTCGGCCTTGCGGGCCAGGATCGTCTGCAGGATGTCGCTCATCGTCTTCGGTTCGGTGCGGGGGCGGTGAGGACGGCCATTATCGGCCATCGACGGGGTCAGGCTGAACCACGCGCTCAGGCAACCAGCGCGCGGGTGGTCTCGATGTACTGGTGCAGGCGCTGGCGGGCGCTGCCATTGGCGATGGCGGCGCGGGCACGGGCCAGGCCGTCACCGATGTCACTGGCCACGCCGGCCACGTACAGCGCGGCGCCGGCATTGAGCGCGACGATGTCCAGCGCGGGGCCGGGCGCGTTGTCCAGCACCGCGCGCAGCAGGGCGATGGACTGCTCCGGGCCATCCACGCGCAGGTTGCGGCTGGCCGACATGGCGATGCCGAAGTCCTCCGGGTGGATCTCGTACTCGCGCACCCTGCCGTCGCGCAGTTCACCCACCAGGGTGCCGGCGCCCAGCGAGATCTCGTCCATGTTGTCGCGGCCCCAGACCACCATGGCGCGCTCGGTACCCAGTTCGCGCAGCACGCGCGCCTGGATACCCACCAGATCGGGGTGGAACACGCCCATCAGCACCGACGGTGCGCTGGCCGGATTGGTGAGCGGGCCGAGGATGTTGAAGATGGTGCGCACGCCCATCTCGCGGCGCACCGGCGCCACCACCTTCATCGACGGGTGGTGGATCGGCGCGAACATGAAGCCGATGCCGGTCCGCTCGATGGCCGCGGCCACCTGCTCCGGCTGCAGCTCGATCACCGCGCCCAGCGCCTCCAGCGCGTCGGCGCTGCCGGACTTGGACGACACGCTGCGGTTGCCATGCTTGGCCACGCGCGCGCCGGCAGCCGCCGCGACGAACATCGCGCAGGTGGAGATGTTGAAGGTATGCGAACCATCGCCCCCCGTGCCGACGATATCGACCAGGTTGGAGGTATCGGCCACCGGCACCGGCCGGGCGAATTCACGCATCACGGTGGCCGCCGCGGCGATTTCGTCCACGGTCTCCTTCTTCACGCGCAGGCCGGTGAGGATGGCTGCCGTCATCATCGGCGAAACATCGCCACGCATGATCTGCCGCATCAGGTCGACCATCTCGTCGAAGAAGATCTCGCGGTGCTCGATGGTGCGGTGCAGGGCTTCCTGGGGGGAGAAGCTCATCGGGATTGCTCCTTGGACTCAGGCGGCCGGTCGCTGCAGGAAATTGCGCAGCAGGGCGTGGCCGTGTTCGGTGAGGATGGATTCGGGATGGAACTGCACGCCTTCCACCGGGAAGTGGCGATGGCGCAGGCCCATGATCTCTTCGATCGAGCCGTCGTCGTTCTCCGTCCAAGCGGTCACTTCCAGCACATCGGGCAGGCTGTTCTTGTCCACCACCAGCGAGTGGTAACGGGTAGCCTGGTAGCGGTCCGGCAGGCCGGCGAAGACGCCCTTGCCTTCATGGCGGATCGGCGAAGTCTTGCCGTGCATGATGTTGCCCGCGCGGATCACCGTGCCGCCGTAGACCTGGCCAATGCCCTGGTGGCCCAGGCAGACACCGAGAATCGGCGTGGTCGGGCCCAGGCGTTCGATCAGCTGCAGCGACACACCCGCCTCGTTGGGCGTGCACGGGCCGGGCGAGATGACGATGCGTTCGGGCTTCTGCGCGGCGATCTCATCCACGCTCATTGCATCGTTGCGCACCACCTTCACCTCGGCACCCAGCGTCTGCAGGTACTGCACGAGGTTGTAGGTGAAGCTGTCGTAGTTGTCGATCATCCACAACATGGTCAGGTTCCGTCGCTTATCGGGAGTGGGCGTACACGTGGGTGCCGCACAGGGAGAGGGCCAGGTACAGCAGAAGGTGCCGCAGCGCAGGCCACGGCGCAGGGCGCCTTACAGGCCCTTGGCAGCCTGGGCGACGGCGCGGAACAGCGCGCGGCCCTTGTTCATCGTCTCGTCCCATTCCTTGTCCGGGTCCGAGTCGTAGACGATGCCGGCGCCGGCCTGCACGTACAGGCGGCCGTCCTTGATCACCGCAGTGCGGATCGCGATCGCGGTATCGGCATCGCCGTGCCAACCGATGTAGCCGATGCTGCCGGCGTACACATTGCGCTTGATCGGCTCCAGTTCGCGGATCACTTCCAGCGCGCGGATCTTCGGTGCGCCGCTGACGGTGCCGGCCGGGAAGGTGGCGCGCAGCACGTCGGCATAGCTCAAGCCCGGCTGCAGCTGCCCGGTCACCTCGCTGACGATGTGCATGACGTGGCTGTAGCGTTCAATCACGAACTGCTCGCCCACTTCCACCGTGCCGGCCTTTGATACGCGACCGGCATCGTTGCGGCCGAGATCGATCAGCATCAGGTGCTCGGCACGTTCTTTCGGATCGGCCAGCAGCTCGGCTTCCAGTGCCAGGTCCTGCTCGACGGTGGCGCCGCGCGGACGCGTGCCGGCGATCGGGCGTACGGTGACTTCGCCGTCCTGCAGCCGCACCAGGATTTCCGGCGAGGAGCCCACCACCTGCAGGTCGCCGACATCGAGGAAATACATGTACGGCGACGGGTTCAATGCGCGCAGCGCGCGGTACACGTCCACCGGGCGTGCCTTGAACGGCACGCTCAGGCGCTGGCTGAGCACCACCTGGAAGATGTCGCCGGCGCGGATGTATTCCTTGCTGCGCTGGACCGCATCGACGAAGCCATCGCGGGTGAAACCGGAGACGAAATCGGATTCGTCCAGCACATCGCTGTTGAGCGGTGCGGGATAGCCGGCACCCGGTGCACGCAGCTTTGCGGTGAGCGCATCAAGGCGCGCCTGCGCCTGCTCGAACGCGCCGTGGACGCGCGGGTCCGCGTGCACGATCAGGTACAGGCGGCCCTTGAGATTGTCGAATACCGCAAGCTCGTTGGAGTGCAGCAGCAGGATGTCCGGCGTGCCCAGTTCATCGCGGCCGGCCGGCGGTGCCAGGCGCGGCTCGATATAGCCGATGCACTCGAAACCGAACCAGCCGACCAGGCCACCGGTGAAGCCCGGCAGGCCCTCCAGCTTCGGCACCGAGTGGGCGCTGCGCAGCGCCTCGACTTCGGCAAACGGGTCGGCCACCTCGCGGGTTTCCACCACCTGGCCGTCTTCGCGCACGGTCAGCGTATGGCCATGGAAGGCATACACGCGGCGCGCCGGCAGGCCAATGATCGAGTAACGACCAAAGCGTTCGCCGCCTTCGACGGATTCAAACAGGTAGGTATTGGGGCCGTCGGCGAGCTTCAGGTAGACCGAAAGCGGCGTGTCCAGGTCGGACAGCACTTCGCGAACAACGGGAATGTGGGTGTGGCCTTCAGCGGCCTGCAGCTGAAACTGAGCGTGCGAGTTCAAGACGACTTTCCTTCCGGGACACAGCGTTATGGGGGCGGACGACGGCAACGGGCCACCATCGCCACCAACGGCGTGCGGAAGAAAGGGTATGCGGGGTCGTCAGGCTGGACACCCCTTGACTGTATCGCAGCTTGGACGGGAGTGGAACCCCGCAGCGCCAGGCGTGGCAGCCACCTTACGTGGCCAGCAGCGGGCAATCGGCCGGCAGATGCATGCGCACCCGGCCAGCCACGCAGTCGATGCGGAACCGCCGCGCCTGCACCGGCTCACCGTCCAGGTTCAGGGTCAGTGGCTGCGCCGACTCGAGCTGCAGCCAGGGCAGCCGGACGCGGGTGGCCACCCGTTCCAGCGCCGCTTCCTTGCCACCGGTCAGCATCTGCCCCAGCGTCGACGCCACCTCCCCCTCCAGTTCGGGTACGACGGTGACATCCAGCAGGCCGTCATCGATCAGTGCCTGTGGGCACAGCTGCTGGCCACCACCGGCCTGCCGGCCGTTGCCGATCCCCAGCGCGATGAAGCCGCCTTCCCAGGCGAAGTCCGGACCGTGCAGACGCGCGGTAATCGGCTCTATCCGCCCCAGCTTGGCGATGCCGGTGATCACGTAGGCCAGGCCACCGAGCATCTTCTTCAGGCCGGCATCGGTTTCCACGGTGACCTGCGTGCCGAAACCGCCACTGGCCAGGTTGGCGCACCACCAGGGCGTGCCATCGGCATCCACGCGCAGCAGATCGATGGCATGTGCCGTGGTCTGCCCGATCAGCGCGAGCGCGGCCTCCGGCTCGGTCGGAAGGTTCGCCGAGGTGGCAAAGTCATTGGCCGTGCCCATCGGGACCAATGCCAGCGAAGGCAGGGCATCGGCGGATTCATCGCGGTGGGCCAGCGTTTCGGCCACCGCACTGAGCGTGCCGTCGCCGCCTGCCGCCACGATCACGTCTACCCCGTGGTCGATGGCCTCAGCCACGTAACGCTCGGCGTCACCTTCTTCCCAGGTGACACGTACCTCCAGCTGCACGCCCCGCTCCCGCCAATGGTGCACCGCGTCGCGCAGCTCGTCATTGCCTGCGGACTTGCCGTTGAGGATCAGGCGCCAGCGCGGTGCGGTCATGCGGGGATTCCGGTGTGGGGGGGGCACAGGCTAGCAACGCACCGTTTGCCGGCAGTGAATGTCACACGCGTGTCATTCAGCTCCCGGAGAATGGAAGGCCATAGCAGGGACGACGGATGGAGGCAGGATCAGCCTCCCACGCATGCAGCAAGGCCACGCCAACGATGGGCGTGGCCTTTTTTTTTGAAGTCGCACCCGGGCGCGATCGTCAGCCGTTGGCGAAATCGTGCAGCGCCTGGCCCTGCAGCCGGTATACGGTCCACTCATCCTGCGGTTTCGCGCCCGCTGCGGTGTAGAACTCGATGGCCGGCGTGTTCCAGTCCAGTACCGACCATTCGAAGCGACCGCAGCCTTCGGCGACCGCCTGCCGCGCGATGTATTTCAGCAGCGCCTTGCCAGCGCCCGCGCCTCGCTGCTGCGGGCTGACATACAGGTCTTCCAGGTAGATGCCCTTGCGGCCCAGCCAGGTGGAGTAGTTGTAGAAATACACCGCATAGCCGATGGCCTCGCCATCGGCTTCACAGATCAGCGCGCGGGCAGTTGCGTCGGGACCGAACAGGCTTTCGGCGATGCCGATCTCGTCGGTCTGCACCGAATGCTCGGCCCGCTCATAGATGGCCAGCTCACGGATGAAGCGCAGGATCAGGCCCGCGTCGGCGGCAGTGGCCGGGCGGATGTTCAACACGGCCACCGTGCTCATGCCTCAGCCCCGCGCCGCAGCGACGTTGGCGCGCATCTGCGCGATCACGTCCTGGTAAGGGGTCTTGGCATTGAAGATGGCCGAGCCGGCGACGAAGGTGTCGGCGCCCGCAGCCGCGATCTCGCCGATGTTGTCGGCCTTCACGCCACCGTCGATTTCCAGGCGGATGTCCTTGCCGCTGGCATCGATCTTCTGGCGGACCACGCGCAGCTTGTCCAGCGCCGAAGGAATGAAGGCCTGGCCGCCGAATCCCGGGTTGACCGACATCAGCAGCACCAGGTCCAGGTCATCCAGCACCCAGTCGAGGATGTCCACCGGCGTGGCCGGGTTCAGCACGATGCCCGGCTTGCAGCCCAGCGAACGGATCAGCTGGATCGTGCGGTGCACGTGGCGGCTGGCCTCCGGATGGAAGCTGATGTAGGTGGCACCGGCTTCGGCGAAGTCCGGGATGATGCGGTCCACCGGCTCGACCATCAGGTGCACGTCGATCGGCGCGGTCACGCCGTGCTTGCGCAGTGCCTGGCAGACCATCGGGCCGATGGTCAGGTTGGGTACGTAATGGTTGTCCATCACGTCGAAGTGGACCCAGTCCGCACCGGCGGCCAGGACGTTGTCGACTTCCTCGCCGAGGCGGGCGAAATCGGCGGACAGGATGGAGGGGGCGATGAGGCAGTGGGACATGGCCGGGCCTTGCAACGAGGGGAAAGGGGTCAGCGCTTGCGCAGGGTCTTGATGCGGTCGTAGGCGGCGTTGATGCGCCGCGACTTCTGCTCGGCCTGCTGCTGCAGCTCGGGGGCGGCGCCGCCAAGCTTGTCCGGGTGATACTGGGAGATCAGCTTGCGGTAGGCGCGCTCGACCTCGGCATCGGTGGCCTCGGAGGTCAGCCCCAGCTCCCGGTACGGGTTCTCCTTGTTCAGGCGGAACCAATCCGAATCAAAGGCATGGCCGATCAGCAGGCCGACCACCGCGCCGAACAGCGGATTGGGCCGGAACAGCAGGGCGCCGGCGATGAATCCGAGCAGTTTTCCGTACCAGCGCATGGCGCTCCGGGGTCGACCGACGAAATGGACGCTCATTTTACGTCACAGCGGGCCCGGACGGCTTTACACTAGGCCGCCCGCTGGTCAGCGGGCCCGCCGGGTCCGTTGGGCAGCCGTATCGACAACGCCCCAGGAGTGCCCGTGCCAACCACGCTGTTGCAATCCGATCTCCCCGGCCTGCCCTTGCGCCACCGCGGCAAGGTGCGTGATGTGTTCGATATCCCGCGCGAGCGGCTGCCTGCAGGGACCCCGCCGGGCGACTACCTGCTGATGGTCGCCACCGATCGCCTGTCGGCGTTCGACGTAGTGCTGCCCGACCCGATCCCCGGCAAGGGCGAGATGCTCTGCCAGGTCTCCAATTTCTGGTTCGCCAAGACCGCGCACCTGATGCCCAATCACCTGACCGGCATCGACGTGGCCAGCGTGCTGCCTGAAGGCGTGGACCCGGCGCTGTACGCCCGGCGCGCCGTGGTCACCCGCAAGCTGAAGCCGGTGCCGGTGGAAGCGATCGCCCGCGGCTACCTGATCGGCAGCGGCTGGAAGGACTACCAGCGCACCGGCAAGGTCAGCGGCATCGACCTGCCCGATGGGCTGCGCCAGGCCGAGCAGCTGCCCGAACCGATCTTCACCCCCTCGACCAAGGCCGCGGTGGGCGACCATGACGAGAACATCGATTTCGATGCGATGGTGCGGCAGGTCGGCGCCGAACTGGCCGAGCGCGTGCGCGATGCCACCCTGCGCATCTACAAGTTCGCCGCCGATTACGCCCGCGAGCGCGGCATCATCCTGGCCGACACCAAGTTCGAGTTCGGCACCGATGCCGACGGCCGCCTGTACATCATGGACGAGATGCTGACGCCGGATTCATCGCGTTACTGGCCGGCCGACGAGTACGAAGTGGGCACCAGCCCGCCCAGCTACGACAAGCAGTTCGTGCGCGATTACCTGGAGACGCTGGACTGGGGCAAGACCGCCCCGGGCCCGAACATCCCGGCGGAGATCATCGAGCGCACCCGCGCCAAGTACGCCGAAGCGCTGCAGCGTTTGGCCGGGATCAGCGTCGACTGATCCCCTGCGCCCCCCGGTCGCAGCGACCGGGGGCGTCGCGCCCGGCAGCGCCCAGGGTGGCGCTGTGCGAAGGCGCCCGGGAGTATGCTGTCGGCCTCACCGGAGGAAGCGAAGAAGCATGCAGACCACCACCGAGCTCGCGCGGCCGATCGACCGCTACTTCGCCAGCTACTCCGACGATCACCGCAATACGATCAACCAGCGCATCCACGTGGTCGCGGTACCGGCCATCCTGTGGTCGGCCGTGGCCCTGCTGTGGTGCCTGCCCCCCCTGATCACCTGGTTCCAGTACGGCATCTGGTCGGCGTTCGCGATGTTCAGTGCCTGGTGCTTCTACAACAAGCTGTCGCGTCCGCTGGGCATCGGCATGCTCATCCAGTTCTTCGTGTTCGGCTGCCTGTGCCGCCTGCTGGAGGCCGAGATCGGCCTGCACAACCTGTTCTGGCTGGCGGTGACGGTGTTCGTCGTGGCCTGGATCGCGCAGTTCATCGGGCACAAGTTCGAGGGCCGCAAGCCCAGCTTCCTGACCGACCTGACTTACCTGCTGATCGGCCCGGCCTGGGTGATGGCCAAGCTCTATCGCAGGCTCGACTGGCGTTACTGACGCGCCTCCGGGCGAGCGTCACCCTCGCTTCCTGAACGGGCGGGTTTCCTCACTTGCAGCCCACCGCCGGTCTGCCAGCCTGCACGCTCTGCCCCTCTGCCGGGGCCTCTGTCGCAGCGGCAGCCCCTGTGCGACAGGGCCTGCGGTCGCCGTGCGCGGGCGTAGGGTGCAGCTGGCCGCAGCCCCTGGCCGGCACCGCGGAGCAGATGCTGCACTGCAAAAAAAAATGAATCAGCGAACGTTACAGGCAATTGATCGCCGTTCGATGGCTTTCGGCGACATTTCGCAGCCTGTTATCCTCACTGACCTGCTCGTGAATCATGGATTCCCTGCATGCTCCCCAGCCTGCCTCTGCTGCTGGCCCTGCCGTTCCTGATGGCAGCGGCTGTTGCGGCCTTCCCCCGTAGTTCGCGCTCGACTGCTGCCTGGCTGGCGGCGCTGGCGCCGTTGGGCGGCTTGGCCATTCTCGGCTGGCTGACCCCGGCGGTGCTCGACGGCCAGATCGTCCGCACCCTGCTGCCCTGGCTGCCGCAGATCGGCCTGGACTTCCATCTGCGGCTGGACGGCCTGGCCTGGATGTTTGCCGGCCTGGTGCTGGGCATCGGCGCGCTGGTGGTGCTGTACGCGCGGTACTACCTCAGTGCGCAGGACAACGCCCACCGCTTCTACTGCTACCTGCTGCTGTTCATGGGCGCCATGCTCGGCATGGTGCTGTCGGGCAACCTGCTGTTGCTGATGATCTTCTGGGAAATGACCAGCATCAGCTCGTTCCTGCTGATCGGCTTCTGGTCGCATCGCCAGGACGCGCGCGAGGGCGCACGCATGGCGCTGGTGATCACCGGCGGCGGCGGGCTGGCCCTGCTGGGTGGCGTGCTGCTGATCGGGCGCATCGTCGGCAGCTTCGACCTGGATGTGGTGCTGGCGGCCGGTGAACAGATCCGCGCCAGCGCGCTGTATCCCTATGCCCTGTTCCTGGTGCTGGCCGGCATCTTCACCAAGAGCGCGCAGTTCCCGTTCCATTTCTGGTTGCCGCATGCGATGGCCGCGCCGACACCGGTCTCGGCCTACCTGCACTCGGCCACCATGGTCAAAGCAGGCGTGTTCCTGCTGGCGCGCCTGCATCCGGCACTGGCCGGCAGTGACCTGTTCTTCTATACGGTGAGCGGCATCGGCGCGCTGACCCTGCTGATCGGCGCCTGGAACGCGATCTTCCAGCACGACCTGAAAGGGCTGCTGGCGTATTCGACGATCTCCCACCTGGGCCTGATCACCCTGCTGTTCGGCCTGTCCACGCCGATGGCGGTGGTCGCCGGCGTGTTCCACATCCTCAACCACGCCACCTTCAAGGCCTCGCTGTTCATGGCCGCCGGCATCATCGACCATGAGACCGGCACCCGCGACATGCGCAAGCTGGGCGGACTGCGGAAACTGATGCCCTTCACCAGCGCACTGGCGATCATCGCCTCGCTGGCCATGGCCGGCATTCCGCTGCTCAACGGCTTCCTGTCCAAGGAAATGCTGTTCGCCGAGGCGATCAGCGCCGGCGGCACCGAGACCATGCGCATGGCGGTGTCGATTGCGGCGTTGCTGGCCGGCGTGTTCGGCGTGGCCTACAGCCTGCGCTTCGTGCACGACACCTTCTTCGGCCCCGGCCCGCACGGGCTGGACCGCGTTCCCCATGAACCGCCGCGCTGGATGAAGGTACCGGTGGAACTGCTGGTGGTGGTCTGCGTGGCAGTCGGCATCGCGCCCGCGCTGACGGTGGCGCCGGTCCTGCATGCCGCTGCCGCCTCCATCCTCGGCAGCGCCATGCCCGAGTACAGCCTGTCGGTATGGCATGGCTTCAACCTGCCGCTGGCGATGAGCGCGATCGGCGTGGTGGGCGGTATCGCCCTGTACTTCGGCCTGCGCAAGCTGATCAACCTGCATGCCGTGACCAATACCACCACCGGCCGCAACGTGTTCCATGCGCAGCTGGATGCGGTTTCCGCACTGGCCATGCGCCTGACCAACGGCATTGCCAACGGCAGCCTGCAGCGGATGCTGCTGGGCCTGGTGCTGGTCGCGATCGTGGTGGCCGCCGCGCCGTTCGTGGCGAACCCGGCGTCCCCGAACTGGACCGCGCCGCAGCCGATTCCACTGCTGGGCTGGGCGTTGTGGCTGGTGATGATGGGCTGCGCGATCGCCACGCTGCGTGTGTACAAGCAGCGCCTGCTGGCGGTGCTGCTGGTGGGCGGCGTCGGCCTGATGGTGGCGCTGACCTTCGTGTTCCTGTCGGCACCGGATCTGGCACTGACCCAGCTGCTGGTGGAGATGGTGACCCTGGTCCTGATGCTGCTGGGGATGAACTATCTGCCCGCGCAGTCCGGACCGGAGCGGCCGCGCTGGCGCAAGCGCCGCGACGCGCTGATCGCGGTCATCGCCGGTTCCGGTCTCGGCGCGCTGGCCTATACCGCGATGACCCTGCCGCCGAACACCATGGCCGGTGAGCTGGTGGCGCGTGCCCTGCCCGAAGCGTATGGCCAGAACGTGGTCAACGTGATCCTGGTCGACTTCCGCGGCTTTGATACCTTCGGCGAGATCACCGTGTTCGGCATCGCCGCGCTGGTGGTGCACGCGCTGCTGCGCCGCACGCGGATGGCCCCGGAGCAGATCATGCCCGGGCCGCCGATCAAGCTGCCGGTACCGGCCGACCTGGCGCAGATCATGTTCCCGCTGACGCTGACGGTCTCCATCTTCCTGTTCCTGCGCGGTCACAACGCCCCGGGCGGCGGGTTCATCGCCGGCCTGGTACTGGCGGTGCCGCTGCTGATCCAGTACGTGATCCAGGGTACGGCATCGGTGGAGTCGCGCTTCGGCTTCGACTACATCCGGTGCATCGGCACCGGCCTGCTGATCGCCCTGCTCAGTGGCAGTGCTTCGATGCTGTTCGGCGTGCCGTTCCTGACCAGCGGGCACCTCGACCTGCACCTGCCGCTGATCGGCGACGTGCCGCTGGCCAGCGCGATCGGCTTCGACATCGGCGTGTACCTGGTGGTGTTCGGTGGCGCCATGCTGATGCTGTCGATGATGGGCACGGTCAAGCCCTCTCGAACCCGCACCGCCCGCAAGGGCGAGATCGATCTGCAACGCCGTTCGGCCCGCACCGGGGAGATGCACTGATGGAACTGGCCCTGGCCACCGCGATCGGCGTGCTGACCGCCATCGGCGTGTACCTGCTGCTGCGGGCGCGCAGCTTCGACGTGATCCTTGGCATGACCTTCCTGTCCTACGCCACCAACCTGCTGATCTTTGCCGGTGGGCGCCTGGTGCAGGGCAAGGCACCGGTGCTGCAGGAAGGCGTGGAGAGCCACCTGGGCAACTACACCGACCCGTTGCCGCAGGCGCTGGTACTGACGGCCATCGTGATCGCCTTCGCGATGACCGCAGTGAGCATCGTGCTGGCCATGCGCAGCCGCAGCGACAACCACAGCGACCACGTGGACGCGCACGAGCCCGATGACGATGCGCCGCCGCGCCAGGGCGAGGACCGCGCATGAACCATCTGGTGATCCTGCCGATCCTGGTCCCCCTGCTCGGCGCCGCACTGTCGCTGTTCGTCGAGCATCGCCGCTATGGTCCGAAGGTACAGCGGACCGTGGCCTGGACGGCACTGGCGGCCCTGGCCGTGGTGGTCGGGCTGCTGTTCGCCGATACGGCAGGCGGTGACATCCGCGTCTACCTGCTGGGTGACTGGCCCTCGCGCCTGGGCATCGCGCTGGTGGCCGACCGGCTGTCGGCGTGGATGCTGCTGACCACCCTGCTGCTGGCCATCCCCTGCCTGCTGCATGCCTGCTCGGGCTGGGACCGGCGCGCGCCGCACTTCCATGCGCTGTTCCAGTTCCAGTTGGTCGGCCTCAACGGTGCGTTCCTCACCGGCGACATCTTCAACCTGTTCGTGTTCTTCGAGGTGATGCTGATCGCTTCCTACGGCCTGCTGCTGAGCGGCGGCCGTGGCCTGCGCATGCGCATCGGCCTGCACTACGTGGTGTTCAATGTCACCGCATCGACGCTGTTCCTGATCGCACTCGGCCTGCTGTACGCCTCGCTCGGCTCGTTGAACATGGCGGAGCTGTCGCAGCGCATCGCCGAGGTTCCGCCGGCACAGCTGACCCTGGTGAAGGCCACTATGGGCCTGCTGCTGCTGGTGTTCTGCGCCAAGGCCGCCCTGATGCCGCTGTACCTTTGGCTGCCCGAATCGTACGCGCGCGCACCTGCTGCGGTCGCTGCGCTGTTTGCGATCATGACCAAGGTCGGCCTGTACGCCGTGCTGCGCGTGCAGATGCTGTGGTTCGGCGAGGACGCCGGCGCGATGGCCGGATACGGACGCGACTGGCTGCTGTGGGCCGGCGTGGCCACGCTGGTACTGGGCGGCCTGGGCGCGCTGGCCGCCGCGCGCCTGCGCGTGCTGATCTCCTACCTGGTGATCGTCTCGGCCGCGACCCTGTTCATTGCCTTCTCGGTGGGCACGCCGAAGGTGCTCTCCGCCGGTCTGTACTATCTGCCACACAGCAGTTTCGTCGCTGCCGCGCTGTTCCTGGTGGCCGACCTGATCCGACGCCGACGCGGCGGTGCCAGCGACCGCAAGGAAGTGATCGCACCGATGCCGGGCAAGGAAACGCCGGCGGTACTGTTCCTGATCGGCGCCGTGTCGGTCGCCGGACTTCCGCCGCTGTCGGGCTTCCTGGCCAAGGCCGCCCTGCTGGCCGGGATGCCGGCGCAGTACACCGGCGCGGTATGGACGGCCGTGCTGGTCAGCAGCCTGCTGGTCATCATGGGCCTGACCCGAGGGGGCATCCGCCTGTTCTGGCGCGTGCCGCTGCCCGAGCCGGAGGCGCCGCCGCCCCGCAAGGCCAAGCTGCGCAGGGTCGAGCTGTTCGCTGCCTGCATCCTGCTGGCCTACGGCATCGGCATGACCCTGGCCGCCGCCCCGCTGATGCGCCATACCGACGCCACCGCCGCCCAGCTGCTGCAGCCGGGCGAGTACGTGCAGCAGTTGCGCGCGACCACACCGGAGATCCGCCAGCCATGACCGCGCAACGCCCCCTGTTCCGCCGCCTGGTACCGTCCCCCGCACTGAGCATGATGGTGGTGGCGTTCTGGCTGCTGATGTCCGACAGCTTCAACCTTGGCCAGATCCTGCTGGGCCTTCTGCTGGGCGTGGTCGTGCCGCTGTTCGCCGCGCGCCTGGATCGCGAGTTCGCCCGCATCGGTACGTTGCGCCCGGTACCGAAGCTGCTGTGCGTCACCCTGTGGGACATCCTGATGTCCAACATCCGGGTGGCCCTGCAGGTGCTCGGCCCGGAGAAGAACATCCATCCGGGCTTCATCTGGCTGCCGCTGGACATCGCCAACATCCACGGCATCGCCGCGCTGACCAGCATGATCACCCTGACCCCGGGTACGGTGTCGGCGGCACTCAGCGACGACCGCAGGTTCCTGCTGGTGCACGTGCTGCACCTGGAGGATCCACAGGCGCTGATCGACACGATCAAGCAACGATACGAAGCCCCGTTGATGGAGATCTTCCCATGACCGGTTTTGAAGTCATCCAGACCACCCTGGTGGTATGCATGCACGTGGTCGGACTGGCCATGCTGCTGGCGACCTGGCGCCTGCTGCGCGGCCCGAGCGTGCCTGACCGCATCCTCGCCCTGGACACCCTTTCAGTGACTGCCATCGCCGAACTGATGCTGTTCGGCATGTACCTCAACTCGCCGATCTACTTCGAGGCCGCACTGGTGATCGCCATGCTCGGCTTCGGCAGCACCGTGGTGCTGAGCAAGTTCGTGCTGCGCCGGGACATCGTCGAATGATCACCGCGATCCAGATCGGCCTGTCGGTCCTGCTGCTGTTCGGCTGCTTCTTCATCCTGGTCGGTGCGCTGGGCCTGGTGAAGCTGTCGACCTTCTTCAAGCGGCTGCATGCGCCGACCAAGGCCAGCACGCTGGGCGTGGGCTGCGTGCTGGTGTGTTCGGTCTGCTACCACATCTTCCTCGGCCAGGATCCGCAGCCGCGCGAGCTGCTGATCACCGTCTTCCTGTTCATCACCGCGCCGATCAGCGCGCACATGATGGCCAAGGCCGCGTTGTCGCTGCTGATGGAAACCCGTCCTACCCTGCCCGGCAACGAACGGGCTGCCGAAGAGCAGCTGCCGCCGCCGGAGCCGGCGCGGAAAGAAGAGCAGAGCCCGACACGCTGATCACACGACTCCCCGCATCCACTCAGGGCGGGGATCTGCTGCCGAGCCGTGCATGGGCTCGGCGCTACAGTGCCGGTGCACCCACCAGCAGCAGTTCCAATACGAACCAGCCGACGAACGCCACCAGCAGGATCACGCCTTCGCCACGGCTGATCTTCAGGTCGCCACGCAGCATTGGATACAGCACCAGGGCAAAGGCCAGCAGCGCGGGCAGTTCCAGGCGCACGAACGATGCCGGCAGGGCCAGCGGCTGCAGCGCCGCCATCGCGCCGATCACCAGCAGCAGATTGACCGCGCTGGAGCCGAGCACGTGGCCCAGCACCATGTCGCCATGGCCACGCCGCGCGGCGGCGATGGCGGTGGCCACCTCCGGCAAGGCCGTGCCGATCGCAAGCGGCAGCAGGCCGACCAGCAGCGGCGTCCATCCAAGTGCGACGCCGAAGTCGGCCGCCGCGCCAACGACCAGCCGCGCCCCCCAGTAGAGGGCCACCACGGCCACCAGCACACGCAGCACATTCAACGGCAGGCTGGTGCGGCTCAGCGCCGATCGTGCGATGGCCGCCTGCACATCGGCGGTCTCACTGCGGCCACGGCGCATCAGCACGGCCTGCATGACGACGAAGCCGGCCAGCAGCACGACACCTTCCCAGCGCGCGAGGCGGCCATCCAGCCCGAACAGGATCAACAGAACGCCGGCCCCCAGCAGCGACCACCAGAGCACGGTCTGAAGGCGTGCGCGCAGCAGCAACGGGGCCGCGATCGCCGCGATCGCCAGGGTCAGGCCCAGGTTGGCGATGCTGCTGCCCACCGCGTTGCCCAGCGCCAGTTCCGGCTGGCCCACGGCCAGCGCGCGGGCGTTGACCACCAGCTCCGGCATCGACGTCGCCACGCCGAGCAGCAGCAGACCCGCCGTGAACGGGCGGGCACCGAAACGCTGGGCAAGGCCGGAAACGGCCTTGACGATGGAGTCTCCGCCGAGCCCCAGCAGCAGCAGGCCAAGCAGAAACCAGGCGATGGCAATGGCGATCATCGAGCACTCCCCCAGCGGTCGTCGCGCGATTCTACGCTTGGCCCGGCCGCGAGGCTGGGCGCTGCATCAAGGATCAGCCACAACCTTCGGTGTAATCGACCTGCGGGGTCTGGCCGACCCGCCACGCGCTGACCCGGCCGTCGGGCCCCAGGGCGAAATCGATCACCGCCGCACCTTCCTGTGCCGGACGCACGCGCAGGTGCTGGGCCTTGTCGTCGTACTTGTCGGGACCGACATCGGCACGCTCCGGATACAGCACCTGCAACTCGCCCAGGGTCATGCCGACCCTGCCGCCGCCCGGCGCGGTGATGGCGGCGCTGCGCACGTCATAGCGGACCAGCTTGCGGCCTTCGATCATCAGGCGTGGGTCATCTGCCTGCTGCGGACGCAGGAAATAGCAGTCCTCGTTGCCGTCGTCGGCCGGCAATGGCCTGCCTGCCGCATCACTGCCCAGCCCCTGCAGCGGCGCGCCGAAGCCGCTGCGCACCTCGGCGATGCCCGCACCCAGCGCCACCCCGCCGAAACCGTCCAGGCGCGCGGGGCTGTCGGCGCGGGCATCGTTGGCCGGCCGTGACGCCAGGTCCGGATCGGCCGATTGTGCCGGGCCGGTGGCACTGGCGGTCTCGGCCGGCGAGTCGCTGCCGCTGCCGGCCGCTCCCTGTTTGTCCGAACCACCGCCACAGGCGGTCAGGGACAGCAGCATCAGACCAGCCAATGGCAGCAGCTTCATCGGTATCGCTCCAGGAGGGATGGGCGGACGCTACCGCAGGCCGCGTGCAGGCGCTGCATTGTCATCGCTGTTTCATCGCCTTCGTTCAGGCTCGGCGTGCACCGTCCTGGCTGTCCCATCCATGCAACCGCGCAAGACCGATCTCGCCCGAACCGCGCTGCAGGCGCACCGCGCGCCGCTGGACATGCGCCAGCGCCGGTTGCTGATCCTGTGCGATGGCCAGCGCAGCGTCACCGAGCTGAGCGGGCTGATGGGCCAGGAGACGCCGGCCATGCTGATCCAGCTGATCCATGCCGGCTATCTGGAAACCGACGCCCCGCCTCCCGCGGTGGCGGTATCCGGGCCCACCCCTGCCCGGCCGCAGGCACCCGCGACCGCGGCCACGCCGATCGAGCGGCGTCGCTCGCTGGTCGCCTCACGGATCTATGTACTGGGCATCCTGGAGCTGCAGCGGCATCCGCAGGCAGCGGCGCTGTTCCGCGACCTGCAGCAGGCACGTGCGCAGACCGATGTGCTGCGGGTGCTGCACTCGGCGTTGCAGGTACTGCCCGCGCTGACCTCCGAAGGCTACTGCGAACGCGTACGGCAGCGGCTGCTGGAAGTCCTGCCGCTGGAGCACTGCGACGCCTTCACCGATGCCGCATGAGGCTCATCGGAAGTTGTTGCGCAGCCCTGCCCAGCACTGCTGGTAATCGGCCTGCCGGTGCCCGGCATCAAGCGCCTGGGCGGTCGGGCGGATCACCGCGCGGGTCTCGAACATGAAGGCCATGGTGTCCTTGACCACGTCGGGCCTGGACAGATCGGCACTGGAGGCCCTGTCGAAGGTCGGTGCATCCGGTCCGTGGCCGCTCATGCAGTTGTGCAGGGAGGCGCCGCCCGGCACGAAGCCTTCGGCCTTGGCATCGTAGGCACCGTGCACCAGGCCCATGAACTCGCTGGCGATGTTGCGGTGGAACCACGGTGGCCGGAAGGTGTTCTGCGCCACCAGCCAGCGCGGCGGGAAGATGGCGAAATCCATGTTGCTGGTCCCTGCTGTGTCGCTGGGCGAATGCAGTACCAGGAAGATCGACGGGTCCGGGTGGTCGTAGCTGATCGAACCGAGGGTGTTGAAGCGGCGCAGATCGTAGCGGTACGGCGCGTAATTGCCGTGCCAGGCGACCACGTCCAGCGGCGAATGGTCGATCGGCGCGCGCCACAGGCGTCCTTCGAACTTGGCGATGAGTTCGAACTCACCGTCGAGGTCCTCGAAGGCCGCATGCGGGGTTTCAAAGTCGCGCGGATTGGCCAGGCCGTTGGCGCCGATCGGCCCCAGATCGGGCAGCTTCAGCAGGGCGCCGTAGTTCTCGCAGATGTAGCCCCGGCTCGGGCCATCAGGCAGCTCGACGCGGAAGCGCACGCCACGCGGAATCACCGCGATCTGCTGCGGTTCGATCTCGATCACGCCCAGCTCGGTCAGCAGGCGCAGCCCACCCAGCTGGGGCACGATCAGCAGTTCGCCGTCGGCATCGTAGAAGTAGCGGCCAACCATGTCCCGGTTCGCGGCATACAGATGGATGCCGACGCCGGCGTGGGCATCCGGCGAACCATTGCCGCCCATGGTGTACAGCCCTTCAACGAAGTCGGTGGGCAGTTCCGGCAGCGGCAGCGGGCTCCAGCGCAGCTGGTTCGGCGAGGCCGGCTGCGAGCCGAAATCGCACTGCAGGCGCGATTGCGCGAACGGGGTGAACTCACCATGGGTCACCGCCGGGCGGATCCGGTACAGCCAGCTGCGCCGGTTGCTGCCGCGCGGCGCGGTGAAGGCGGTGCCGGACAGCTGCTCGGCATACAGGCCATGGGCCACCTTCTGCGGCGAGTTCTGCCCGACCGGCAGCGCGCCGGCCACGGCTTCGGTGGCGAATTCGTTGCCGAAACCGGACTGGTAGCCACGGGCGGTGATGGAGGTGGACATGGGGGCTCCTGGAACGGCAAGGCCGGAAGGGAAAGCCGCCGGGCATGGCCCGGCGCTACCGCTGAGGGTGCAGGTCTGAAACGTTACAGCACGCCGCGGCGGATCTGGTCGCGCTCGATGCTCTCGAACAGCGCAGTGAAGTTGCCTTCGCCGAAACCTTCATTGCCCTTGCGCTGGATGATCTCGAAGAAGATCGGGCCGATGCAGTTCTGGGTGAAGATCTGCAGCAGCTTGCGCTGGTGGGTTTCCGGATCGGCGTCGATCAGGATCTTGTTCTTCGCCAGGCGCGGCACGTCCTCGCCATGGTTCGGCACGCGCTGGTCGATCACGTCGAAGTAGGTGTCCGGTGTGTCGAGGAAATCCACACCCTGCGCACGCATCGCCTCGACGGTCTCGTAGATGTTCTCGGTGAAGCAGGCGATGTGCTGGATGCCCTCGCCCTTGTAGGCATCCAGGTATTCGTTGATCTGGCTCTTCGGATCGGACGATTCGTTGAGCGGAATGCGCACGATGCCGTCCGGCGCGGTCATGGCCTTGGACACCAGGCCGGTCTTCAGGCCCTTGATGTCGAAGTAGCGGATCTCGCGGAAGTTGAACAGCCGCTCGTAGTAGTCCGACCACTGCTGCATGTTGCCGAAGTACAGGTTGTGGGTCAGGTGGTCGATGAAGGTCAGGCCGAAGCCCACCGGATGCTGATCGACGCCGGCGATCGGCTCGTAGTCGCCGTCGTAGATGCTGCCGGCGCTGCCATAGCGGTCGACCAGGTACAGCATGCAGTCACCGATGCCCTTGATGACCGGCGCGCCGACCGCCTTGCTGTCCGGCTTGAAGCCGATGGCCTCGGCACCGTTGCCCAGCGCGGTCTGGTAGACCTCCTGGCCCGGCTTCTTGAAGCGGATGGCGAAGCCGCAGGCGCACGGACCATGCTTTTCGGCGAAGTCGGCAGCGAACGAATCCGGGTCTTCATTGACCAGGAAGTTGACGTCGCCCTGGCGATAGACGGTAATCGGACGCTGCTTGTGCCTGAGCACCGCCGTGAAGCCCATCCTGCGGAAGTAGTCGTGCAGCTCCTGGCCGCGGCCGGCCGGGGCAGCAAACTCGACGAACTCGAAACCATCGATGCCCATCGGGTTCTCGAAGGTGGTGACCTGCATGCCCGGATTGGGATGCGAGGAGGGCTGGACTGCGGTATTCATGGCGGGGCTCCGAATCGGTACCGCATCGGTACAAACCAGGTGCGGGCAGGTAACGACCCGGCGAGAATGCAGGGTCTGGACCCAACCCTTATAGTTACACTTGAAACCACCAGCAAGGTGCACCGCAACATGAGCCCCGCCGATCCCGCTTCGACACGCCTGCGTGCATCGCACGTCCTGCTCGACCTGGAACAGTTCCTGCCCTACCGGCTGAGCGTGCTGTCCAACCGGGTCAGCGGCAACATCGCCAAGCTGTACGGTGATCGCTACGGTCTGGCCATTCCGGAATGGCGGGTCATCACCATCCTGGCGCTGTATCCCGGGTCGTCGGCCAGCGAGGTCTCCGACCGCACGGCGATGGACAAGGTGGCGGTCAGCCGCGCGGTGGCGCGCCTGCTCGAGCGTGGCTTCATCAAGCGCGAGACCCATGGCGACGACCGTCGCCGCTCGGTCCTGGCCCTGTCGGCAGCGGGCTTCGAGGTGTACGAGACCATCGCCCCGCTGGTGATCGAGATCACCCGCAAGCTGATGTCGGTGCTGAGCGAGGAGGAGGAACAGCTGCTGGAAAGGCTGATCCTGCGCCTGGCGGGCGATGGCCTGGAGCGGATGGGCGAAGGCGTCTGAGGCATGCCGCCGGGGCTCGGCGCCGGTCTCGGGACAGCACGGTTCAGCTCAGGTGCTTGCGCCGCGCATGGATCCACGGCACTGCGAGTGCACCGATCGCGCCACCGGCAAAGCCCAGCGACGCGGCAACCGTGGCCGCTTCGACCGCACCCGGCAGGGCCAGCGCGGCAGCCACCAGCAGCAGCGACGGCACGCCGACGAAGGTGCCGAGGAAGAAATGCCAGCGCGGCGACCACGTGTTGAGCTGCAGCAGGCTGACCGGTTGCCATGCTTCGCCGGCTGCGTCTTCGGCCATCTTCGCCACCACCTTGCCCAGATCCACCTCGGGCAGCGCGCGTCCCTGGCGCGCGGTCGCCAGCGCCTCGGCAACGGCGTCCACGGGCGGGAACGCGGACGGCCATGGCACCGGTGCGGGCACGCCGTAGGCCGTCAACAGCGGCACGCTCAGCCACGGTGCGACCAGTGGACGCATGCGACGGCGACCATGCACGCACCAGACCTGCGACTGGCCATGCGCGACCACGCTGTACAGCGCCAGCTCGGTGGCCGCCGGATAGCCCAGCATGGTCACCCGCGCGGCCAGGCTGTCCTGCCCCACCGCACGCAGGAAGCCCGGGCGGCTGCGCCCCTCCTGCATCCACGCCACGCCCAGTGCCCCGACCAGAAAGGCTTCGGCCACGTCCCTGCCGCCGGCAGTGGCGCGTTCGTCACTGGCCAGGTACCACGCCAGCGACTTCGGTTCGGCCACATCCGGCAGGCCCCAACGGCTGTCGTCGCCCAGCACATGACGTACCGGCAGGCGCGCGGCCGCGGTCTCGCCACGCTCTCCCGGCTGCAGGAACGGCAGCACGCCCTGGATGAAGGTGGACAGCTCGATGGCGCGTACGCCGTTGCCCTGCCATTCCGGCGGCAGCAGGCCGGCCAGCTGGCCCTGCGACGCCAGCGCATCGAGCCGCGATTTCTGTTCCACCAGCGTCTGCACCGCGCCCTTCAGCACGACGTTGTCAGGCAGTGCGATCTGCGGCAGGCGATGGTGCGGCGGGGCCGCTTCGGGGGCACTGTCGCCGATGCCGACGTCATCCAGCAGTGCGTCCTGCGCCGGCAGGGTCACGCCCTCGCCAGCACCACCCTCGCCCAGGCTGCTGGCAGGATCGGGCAATCGTTCGGCGTGGTCGCTGTGCATGGGCGTTCCGGTAGGGTGCGTCGACGTCGGGTCGACCGGGAGCCTTGCCGGTAACGGCGTGCGTGCGATGAAATTGAGGCGGCGATGCTCGGAATGTGACGGCGCGCGCATCCACCGGGCATGGCCCGGCGTTATCGATCAGGCGCCCACTGCTTGAGGAAGGCCATCACCTGCGCCGGCAGGTAGGTCTCGCCCCTGCGCATTGCCGCCGTTGCCTGCGGTGCCAGCAGGGTGCCGTCGGCATCGAGCACCAGCAGGTAGGGGTAGTCGCGGCTCATCTCCGGGAACTGGCCGAGGAAAGCGCTGTTGGGCTTCTCGTCGCTCTCGTTGACCTTCACCCACACGTAGTGGGCATCGCGGAAACGGCGCAGGTCGCCATCCCCCTCCACGACCTGGTCCAGCGCATGACAGCGGTCGCAGCCGGCGTTGCCGACCTCGAGGATGATGCGCTTCTTGCCACGCTGGGCTTCCACCTTGGCGGTGGCCAGATCGTCGGCGGGGTCGCGGGCCGGGTCGAACTGTGCACTGAGCCCGGCGATGGCGGCGATATCCGCCGCCACCGGGGTGTTGCCCGAGGCCACCGGTTCGCTGGGGTCAGCGACCGGTGGCTCGGTGGGACGGGTATCCAGTGGCTGCGTCTGCCCGGTGGCGGCGGGTGGCGGGGGTTGCGAACACGCGCCGATCAGCGCCGCACAGACCATCCCCATCGCACCACCGAGCTTCGTACGCATGCCAGCTACCCTCTCATCACTTGACGCCGTGCATCAGCTTGTTGATCAGCGGGGCGATCAGGAACAGCACCACGCCGGAGCCGATCAGGGCCCAGAAGCCGAAGGTATACCCCTTCAGTGCCGAATCGATCGTCATGCCGCCTTCACCGCTGACGGCGCCGGCGAAGATGCCCGACAGGTTGTTGCCGATGCCGGTGGACAGGAACCAGCCACCCATGCCGAAGCCGACCAGGCGGACCGGGGCCAGCTTGGTCACCATCGACAGGCCGATCGGCGACAGGCACAGCTCACCGACGGACTGGATGACGTAGACCATGAACAGGGTCCAGAACGGGATCTTGCCGTCCACGACCATCTGCGACAGGGCAAACATCAGCAGGGCGAAGGCCGCGCCGTTGAACAGCAGGCCCAGGCCGAACTTGCGCGGGATGGACGGATTGGCGCGACCCAGGGCCACCCAGATCCAGGCGATCAGCGGCGCCAGGGTGATGATGGCCACCGAGTTCACCGACTGGAACCACGCGGTCGGGAAGGTCCAGTTGCCGAAGTCACGGTTGACGATGTTCTCGGCCAGGAAGGTGAACGAGCTGCCGGCCTGTTCGAAGAACATCCAGAACATGACGTTGAACGCGAAGATGATCAGCATGGCGATCACGCGGTCGCGCTGCACCTTGCCCTCGCGGATGCCTTCGACCAGCAGCAGCACGGCCAGCGCAGCGAACATCACGCCCAGGATCCAGGCCAGCGCGGTGGCGCCGGTCGCCAGCAGGAAGTAGGCGACCGGGATGGCCACCAGCGCGCCCACCAGCACCATCACGATGCGACCGAAGCCTTCGGCACCGGCCGGCGGTGCGCCGATGCCCTTCAGGCCGGCCCGGCCGATGTAGAACCACACCAGCGAGATCAGCATGCCCACGCCGGAGGCGATGAACACGACCTTGTACGACGGCATTTCCGAAGTGCCGAACACCTTGCGGGCCAGGTATTCGGTCAGCACCGGGGCGATCATCGCGCCGATGTTGATGCCCATGTAGAAGATGGTGAAGCCCGAATCGCGGCGCTCGTCCTTCAGGCCATACAGCTTGCCGACCATGGTGGAGATGTTCGGCTTGAACAGGCCGTTGCCCACGATGATCGTGGCCAGGCCGAGCTTGAACAGATGCTCTTCCGGCAGCGAGATCATGAACAGGCCGGCCGCCATGATGATCGCGCCGGTCAGGATCGAGCGCTGGTAGCCCAGCACCCGGTCGGCCACGTAGCCGCCGAAGATCGCCGCCGCGTACACCAGCGCCAGATAGGCACCGTAGATGCGGCTGGCATCGCCCTCGCCGGCGGCGTTGCCGTTGTAGAACTGGGCGACGATGTACAGCACCAAGGCCCAGCGGATGCCGTAGAACGCAAAGCGTTCCCAGAACTCGGTCATGAACAGCATCCACAGCGGGCGCGGGTGGCCCAGCGTGGTCTTGAAGTCCGGCAGCGCCGGCTCCGGGGTGTTCGCAGTGGCGTTTACGCTCATGCGGGATTCCTGGTTCGGTGGATGACGAGCACGTCCGATGTGCAATGGAGCAACGCGCGAGGATCACCGACTTGTGGCGTTCACGTCAAATACACGCCGTTTGAGGCAGGTGGCCGCCTGCTCGCTGAACTTGCATCTGAAACGATCCAGCCGCCGGCCGGGATCCGGATGAATGGGGATCAGCCCAGCTCCGGCGGGGGCGCGGCCTGCAGCGTGGTCCGCACCTGGAACAGCTCGGGGAAGAAGGTCAGCTCCAGCGCCTGGCGCAGGAAGCCGACCCCGGACGAGCCTCCGGTACCACGCTTGAAGCCGATCACCCGCATCACCGTACGCATGTGGCGGAACCGCCAGAGCTGGAAGGCCGTCTCCAGGTCCACCAGGTCCTCGCACAGCGAATACTCGCGCCAGTAGCGGTCGGTGTCCTGGTAGATGCGCTCGAAGACCGGCTGCAGGGCGTCGTCGGCCACATGCGGCTGGGTCCAGTCGTGGGTCTCGTACATCGCCGGCACGGCGTGGCCGAAGCGGGCCAGGTACTTCAGGAATTCCTCGTACAGGCTGGGTGCCTCCAGCACGCTCCGCAGCTGCGCCTGCCCGGCCGGATCATGCTCGAACACCTGCAGCATCTGCGCGTTCTTGTTGCCCAGCAGGAACTCGATGTAGCGGTACTGCAGCGACTGGAATCCCGAGGAAGGCCCCAGCACGTCGCGGAAGCCCATGTATTCGGACGGGGTCAGGGTTTCCAGCACCGACCACTGCTCGGTGAGCTGGCGCAGCACCTGCTTGCTGCGGGCCAGCACCTTGCGGCACTGCCAGACTTCATCGCGCTGCAGGAAGCCGATGGCCGCGCCAAGCTCGTGCCCCAGCAGCTTCAACCACAGCTCCGACGTCTGGTGCTGGATGATGAAGAGCATCTCGTCATGGTGCGGCGGGTTGGACAGCGGCTGCTGGGCACTGAGCAGCTGGTCCAGCCGCAGGTAGCCGCCGTAGGTCAGCCGGCCGTGCAGGTCGGTGTGGATGCCGGCTTCGAGATCGCGTTGGTTGTTGTCGACGGACATGGGCGGGACCAGATCGGGGGCGGCAAGGGTAGCGCGTTGCCGCCGCGCTGGCAGCGGGAGGATCCATACCGGGCCGTGCGGTAAACCGTGGATCACCCGGCAATGGCGCGCCCGCGCGTGGAACCGTTTGCGACGTTGCGCGGGCAGTCAGCCGGAGGCGTATTCTGATGCTATGCAGCAACGACTGAATACGTTGTTGTTATTGGCCCTCCACCCGCCGGCAGGGGTACAACGGGGAATCGCCGTGTTGCGCCGCAGGAAGGCTATTTCGTACGCGTTCCTTAACATGGCGATTCATATCATTTGTAACTTCTCTGTCGAAGGTGCAGTACGCGATGACGGTTGCCGCTGAATTCAAGATCGAATACCTGCAGTATCTGGATGCGGACGGCACGCTCGTCCGCGACGACCTGCCCGAATCCCTGAAGGATCCGCGCGTCCTGGTGCCGCTGTTCAAGCAGATGCTGTACGTACGCACGTTCGACAGCAAATCCATCGCCCTGCAGCGCACCGGCAAGCTGGGTACCTATGCCGCCTGCCTGGGTCATGAGGCGGCGCACGTGGGCATCGGCGCCGGCATGCGCGAAGGCGACGTGCTCGGCCCGAGCTACCGCGAGTACGGCGCGATGTTCATGCGTGGCGTGCGCCCGTACGACGTGCTGATGTACTGGGGCGGCGACGAGCGCGGCAACGACTTCACCGGCAATGCGGTGAAGGACTTCCCGTTCTGCGTGCCGATTTCCACACAGTGCCTGCACGCTGCGGGCGCCGCGCTGAAGTTCAAGCTCAACAACGAGCAGCAGGTCGCGGTGGCGGTGTGTGGCGATGGCGGCAGCTCGAAGACCGACTTCTATGCCGCACTGAACTCTGCCGGTGCCTACAAGCTGCCGCTGATCCTGTGCATCGTCAACAACGGCTGGGCCATCTCGGTGCCGCGCTCGGCGCAGACCGGCGCCGAAACGCTGGCACAGAAGGGCCTGGCTGGCGGCCTGCACTGCCTGCAGGTGGACGGCAACGATCTGATCGCGGTGCTGGCGGCGATGGAACAGGCGCGCGAGCGCGGCCTCGCCGGCGAAGGCGGCACCGTGCTGGAACTGATGACCTACCGCCTGTCCGACCACACCACCGCCGACGACGCGCGCCGCTACCGCGACGACGCCGAAGTGAAGGATGCCTGGACCCGTGAGCCGATGCTGCGCCTGCGCAAGTACCTCACCGCCCAGGGCGTGTGGAGCGAGGACGAAGAAAAGGCCTGGGTGGAGCAGTGCGGCGCCAGGGTCGACGAGGAAGTGAACCAGTACCTCAATACCCCGGTGCAGCCGGTCGAGGCGATGTTCGACTACCTGTATGCCGATCCGCCGCCGGATCTTCTGGCCCAGCGCGCGGCCGCCATTGCCCTGGAGCAGCGCCATGGATGACATCAAGACGGGCGCTTCCGCTTCCCAGGCCAATGCCGCCGACAGCGCTGCTGTCGCCGGTGGAGACATCGCAATGACCGCTACCCCCATCACCCTGATCGAAGCCATCACCCAGGCGCTGGCCTGGGAGCTGGAACACGACCCGTCGGTGCTGGTGCTGGGCGAGGACGTGGGCGTCAACGGCGGCGTGTTCCGCGCCACCGCCGGCCTGCAGCAGCGCTTCGGTGCGCAGCGCATCCTCGACACCCCGCTGGATGAAACGACCATCGCCGGCCTCACCGTCGGCCTGGCCGCGCAGGGCATGAAGCCGGTGGCCGAAGCCCAGTTCGATGGCTTCGTCTACCCGATGGTCGACCACATCATCTGCCACGCCGCGCGCCTGCGCACCCGTACCCGTGGCCGCCTGCACTGCCCGATGGTGCTGCGCGTGCCGTGGGGCGGTGGCATCCGTGCGCCGGAACACCACAGCGAAGCCAACGAATCGATCTTCACCAACGTGCCGGGCCTGCGCGTGGTGCTGCCGTCCAGCCCGCAGCGCGCCTATGGCCTGCTGCTGGCCGCCATGCGCGATCCCGATCCGGTGATCTACATGGAGCCCAAGCGCATCTACCGCCAGTACAAGGAAGTGGTCGTCAACGACGGCGAAGCCCTGCCGCTGGACGTGTGCTTCGTGCTGCGCGACGGCACCGACGTGACCCTGGTCGCCTGGGGTGCGCAGGTGAAGGAAGCGCTGGAAGCGGCCGACAAGCTGGCTGGCGAGGGCATCAGTGCCGAAGTCATCGACGTGGCCACGCTGCGTCCGCTGGACTTCGCCACCATCGCCGAGTCGGTGTCCAAGACCGGCCGCTGCGTGATCGTGCAGGAGGCCCCGAAGACCGCGGGCTTCGGTGCGGAAATCGCCGCGCGCCTGGCCGAGGAATCGATGTACGACCTGCTGGCCCCGGTCGAGCGCGTTACCGGCTACGACACCCACATTCCGCTGTTCCGCCTGGAGATGAAGTACCTGCCGAGCGTGGACCGGATCGTGACCGCGGCCAAGCGCGCGGTGGCGGCAGGCTGACATGCGGGCCCGCCTCCTTGGGGCTTACCGCAGCCAGTATCCCACCCCGCTCCGGTTCCGCACCGGCCAGATCGTCGAAGTAGGCGTACGTGACGAGGAATGGCCGGCGTTTGCCTGGGTACGCACCAGCGATGGACGCGCCGGCTGGGCGCCCGTCGCCTGGCTGCAACTGCTGGACGACGGTCGCGCCGAAGCCCTGCGCGATTACGACGCCCGCGAGCTGGATGTGGAAAGCGGCGAGATGGTCAAGCTGCATCACGAACACGGCGGATGGTGGTGGTCCGAGCGCGCCAATGGTGCGACGGGCTGGCTGCCGGCCCGCGAACTGGAACTGCTGGAAGAGAACTGCAAATGAGCCAGACCAAGAATTTCAACCTGCCCGACCTGGGCGAAGGCCTGCCGGACGCGACCATCGTCGAGTGGTTCGTGAAGGAAGGCGATGTGATCAAGCTGGACGAGCCGCTGGTGTCGATGGAGACCGCCAAGGCCGTGGTGGAAGTGCCGTCGCCGGTCTCCGGCAAGGTGCTGAAGCTGTCCGGTGCGGCCGGTGACATCATTCCGACCGGCTCGGTGCTGGCCAGCTTCGAGATCGACCCGAACCTGCCGCAGCGTGCCGATGGCCAGGACACCGGCCACAGCCACGGCCATGCGCCGGCACCGGCTGCGGCCGCAGCACCGACCCCGCCGCCGCTGCCGACTCCGGCACCGGCCGCCGCCGAGGACGCCAAGGCCGAGCGCGATGACGCCGGCACGGTGGTCGGCGCGATGCAGAGCTCCAATGCCGTGCACACCGAGCAGGCGCTGGCCGTCGGTGGCGTCAAGGCCGTACCGGCGGTGCGTGCGATGGCCCGCAAGCTGGGCGTGGACCTGAGCCGCGTGCGCGCCACCGGCAGCGATGGCGCGGTGACCATGGCCGACGTCAAGCAGGCCGCCGCCAACGGCACCGCCAAGCTCGGCGCCGCGCCGGCCCCGGCTGCCGCTGCGGCCTATGCCGCGCCGGCCCCGGCGCAGGTGTCTGCGCCGGTACAGAACGAAACCCGCACCCCCTTGTCTGCGGCGGGCAAGCCGATGCGCACGCAACCGCCGGGCGTGGTCGCCAAGGGCCAGCCGGAACCGCTGAAGGGCGTGCGCCGCAACATGGCGCGGGTGATGGCCGATGCGCACAGCAAGGTCGTACCGACCACGCTCAACGACGACGCCGACATCCATGCCTGGCTGCCCGGCAACGACGTCACCGCCCGCCTGGTGCGTGCCATCGTGGTTGCCGCGCAGAAGGTGCCGGCGATGAACGCCTGGTTCGATGGCGAAGCGCTGACCCGCACCCTGCACGCGCAGGTGGACATCGGCATCGCCGTGGACACCGACGACGGCCTGTTCGTGCCGGCCCTGCGCAACGCCGACATGCTGGACGCCCGTGGCATCCGCGAGGGCGTGAACCGCCTGCGCGAGCAGGTGGAAGCGCGCTCGATCGCGGCCTCGGAACTGAGTGGCTACACCATCTCGCTGTCCAACTTCGGCATGTTCGCCGGCCGCTACGCGACCCCGGTCGTGGTGCCGCCGTGCGTGGCCATCGTCGGTGCCGGCCGTGCCCGCCATCAGATGACCCCGGTGATGGGCGGCGTGGAAGCGCACAAGGTCATCCCGCTGTCGGTCACCTTCGACCACCGCGCAGCCACCGGCGGCGAAGCTGCCCGCTTCCTGCGCGCGATGATGGACGACCTGGCCCTGGCCAGCTGATGGGATGGGTGCCAACTGTTGGTTGGCACATCATTGGACGAAGCGCCGGGCACTGCCCGGCGTTTTTTTGTTTCACGATGCCCCCAGCTCAGCACTTCGCTGGACTACGCCAAGGCTCCAAATCCGCAGTGATGCGGCGAAGCTCCAGGCGCTGACCGTCCAACTCCGGGACACCGTGGTACCCGGCCTTCTTCGCAAGATTACCCGACAGGCCGCCGGGTGTTCATGTTTCAGTACCGCTCGAACGCCGGCGAGCGGCGCAAAACCCGCCCTGCCCTGATACTGGGAACTGACCGTCGAACAGGCCCGTGCCTTGGCGCAGGAGTGGTTAGCAGAGGTTCGCTGGGGAAGCGATTCGAGCGCAGCCAAGAACGCCGCCCGCAAGGCACCGACTCCGCAATCGGGAACTGGCGCAAGCCGCCAATGACATTGCCGCCGACACCGGACTGACGCATCGGCCCGTCACCGACGGTCGCGGTGGCGTATCGTGAGAGCGTGGGCGGCAATGCGGGCCAGCCATCTGATCTGCCACTCACTGTGCGCCGCCACCCTCCTTGAACGCACTTAGGCAGAGATCCACGAAGCTACGCACTTTGGGATCCATATAGCGGCTCGACGCGAATACGGCGTGGACAGGCGCCGGAACCTCTGCCCAGCCGGGAAGCACGCAAGACAGCGTGCCAGCTGCCACATAGGGTTCAGCCATGAAACGCGGCAAGTGCGTGATCCCGAGTCCTGCAAGCGCGAGGTTCTTCGCGGCGATCGTGCTGTTGACTGCACAGCGCGGGGATGCCGTGACCTTCTCGGTGTTCTCACCATTTACCAGGGCCCAATTGGAGCGCCCCCGCGTCGTCTTCATGATCAGGTTGTGGCGCTTCAGGTCGCCGACGGCGGAAAGCACCGGCCCGCGCTTCAGATAGCCAGGGGCCGCATACAGCCCGTAAGACACCTCGCCGAGTTTGCGCGCCGAGAGCCCCGAATCCTCAAGCGCGCCAACACGGATGGCGACGTCGAAGCCTTCATGGATGATATCGACCAGACGGTTCGTGTATTCCGCTTCCACCGTCACTTTCGGGGCCGTTCGCAGAAACGCTGCGATCCATCCGTCCACGATCATCGTTCCGAACTCGGATCCAGCCGTGAGCTTGAGCAGTCCTTTGGGCTCCCTGGACTGCTGCGCTACCGCCGCCTCCGCTGCTTCGGCGGCGGTCAGGATGCACATGGCGCGCTCGAAGTAATCGCGCCCGACCTCGGTCACACTGAGGCGCCGTGTCGAGCGGGTGAGGAGCTGTGCGCCGAGCTTCTTCTCCATGCGACTGACGATGCGGCTGATACGCGCCTTGTCGGTGCCCAGCCGATCCGCAGCCGTCGTGAAAGAGCCGTCGGTCACAACCGCCACGAAGACGCGCATCTCGGGCAGATCGATTGATGTATTCATGGACAACAGTATTTGACTTATCCATATATTTATCAATCAAAAGCGTAAGTCCATAGTCCGATTCATGCAACACGTCGCACTCAATGAAATCAGCGGCGGCACTGACTCGCTGCGGTTGTGAGCGTCACGGCGATCGAGACGCTCACCGCCCTGACGTTCGAACGACTTGCTTGCATCGCGGCGCGCTCAGGCGTGCGTCCCATGAAACCTGTCGGCGGATTCCCGCCGTTCTCCCATAGAAGGAATGCGAAGATGACTCAAACAATCGGAATCATTGGCTCCGGCCTCGTCGGAAAGGCCGTTGCGCGCCTCGCGATCGCAGCGGGCTACAAGGTGGTGATCAGCAACTCCCGCGGCGCGGACACCCTCAAGGAGCTGATCGAGGAACTTGGTCCGCTGGCGAGCGCCGGCACCACCGAGGAGGCCATCGCGGCGGGTGACATCGTCACGCTCTCGATCCCGATCGCCGCCTCCGAGCAGCTGCCCGTCGGCAAGTTCGCGGGCAAAGTCGTACTCGACCAGACGAACTACTATCCCGCGTTCGGCAACAACGACGTTCTCGACAAGGGGGAGCTGACCTCAAGTGGGCTGATCCAGCGGCGTTTGCCGGGAGCAAAGGTCGTCAAGGGCCTTCACAACCTCAGCTGGCTCCACATGAAGGCCAACGCGACGCCGAAGGGATCGGCGAGCCGCACGACGCTGCCGATCGCAGGTGACGACGCCGGAGCGAAGCAGGCGGTGACCGAGTTCTTCGACAACATCGGCTTCGATACCATCGATGCGGGCTCGCTCGCAGACAGCTGGCGCATTGAACCGAGCACGCCCATCTACTTCTGGCGCTATGCTCCGACGGTAGATCTGAAAGCGACGGGCGAAGAAGCCGAGCGCGCCTACACGCAGCCCGGCACGCCCGTGTCGCGCGAAGATGCTCAGCGCTTGATCAACGAGGCAAAGCGCCCGTCACCGATCGGCGGCACGTTCGAGGGCATGCCGCAGGTCCACGTCGACCTCTTCATGGCCCAGGCAAGCGCCGCGACCGTCAAGAAGTAAAGCCTCTACATCGGGCGCCCTTGCGGGCGCCCGATGACCGTTCACAGCCTCTGGCCGATACGGTGCGCCTGGCCCGACAGACAAGTGGAACCATGCAACTGGCGCCTCTCGCCGTGCCGATGATTGCCACTCGTGTGGCCTCGTTCCAATCGTTTATTGATGCGCATAAAGACAACTGTCTGTCGTTTTGTCTGCCATTTATCTATTTTTCAATCATCCCTAGAGTAGTGCTTTCAACGCGCTACCGGGAAGCTCGAAAGCAGATGAAGATAGGAATCTTGAATGCTGGCAATGTCGGCAGTCGCCTAGCGCGAGCCTGGGCAACCGCAGGTCATGACCTCGTCATTGCGAAGGACGGCGAGGATCGCAAGATCGCACCGCTGCTGGCAGAACTGGGCGATCAGGCCCGGCTCGGCACGATCCGGGAGGCCGCCGAGTTCGGCGAGGCCGTTCTGTTCTCCGTCTACTGGCCGCGGGTCGACGCGATCGTCAGCGAAGTGGGCGACGCGCTCGATGGCAAGACCGTCATCGACACCATGAATCCGCTCGGCGTCACCGCTGAGTTCCAGCATTTCCACGAGCTGGACTTCATGCGCGACAACTCGACCTCCGAGGTTCTGCAACAACGCTTGCCGAAGGCTCGTATCGTCAAGGCGTTCAATCTGCTGGGATCGCCATTGCTCGAGGCCGCAGCGTGGTCGAAGTCGCCGGTGCAGCCCAACGTCTTCTATGTCAGCGACGACGCTTCGGCCGGGCAGGTGACGCGCGGTCTGATCGCTGATGCCGGTTTCAAACCCATCAACGCCGGCCGCCTCAAAGGCGCCCGGCAACTGGAGCAGGCCGGCGTCCTGCTGCACCACATTGCCGAGCATGAATATGCCGGGGACGCGGAGGGTCTTGTCCGGCTGGCGCTGTCGGTCATCGAGGCAAACCCCGGCCCGATCGCACGCGAACGGATCACCTGAGCCACCTCGCAATCCGATCCGCCAGGCCACTGAAATCACACTTTGCTTTACCCAGGAGAATCTCATGTCCCAGTCCCTCAATGGCAAAACCGCACTCGTCACTGGCGGATCGCGCGGCATCGGTCGCGCGATTGCCGAGCGGCTTGCGGCCAACGGTGCGACCGTTGCCATCACCTACAACACAAGCAGCGCAGGCGCGGAAGAAGTGGTTGCGACCATCGAGAAAGCGCGCGGCAACGCCTTCGCACTTCACGCCGACCTGGTTGATGCCGCGGCGATCCCGGCACTGTTCGAGGCGCTCGACCACGAGTTCACTGCAAGGAAGGGCAGCAAGGCGCTCGACATTCTGGTCAACAACGCCGGCAACCCAGGCTGGGGCGGTCTTGCCGATGCGACGCCGGACGCTTGGAACACGATGTTCGCGGTTCACGCCCGCGCACCGTTCTTCGTCGTTCAATCCGCGCTGAGCCGTCTCTCCGATGGTGGTCGGATCATCAATATGTCCTCCGGACTGGCCACGCGCCCATTGCCGGCCGTCCCCATCTACTCCATGGCCAAGGCGGCCATCAGCAACCTGACCCATGCGCTGGCGATGGAACTGGGGCCGCGCGGAATCACGGTGAACGCCGTGGCGCCGGGTTGGACGCGAACAGACATGAACGCCACTGTCCGCGAAAACGCCGACATGGTGAAGGCCATCGAAGCCGATACCGCGCTGGGACGCTTTGGCGAAACCTCGGACATCGCCGCAGTCGTGGCCTTCCTTGCCTCCGATGAAGGTCGTTGGGTGACTGCCCAGGTGATCGAGGCGAGCGGCGGCTACAAGCTCTGATTCCGCCTGGGCGGATAAGGCGTGACGCTGCCGGCGCTTGTCGCGGGCAAGTCAAACTGACCTCCGTCAAAACCGACCAGCGAAATGCGAGTTCCCTCATGGATATCGGAATCATAGGAGCCGGGGAGATCGGAGGCTCGCTGACGCGCCGGCTGTCGAAACTGGGCCACAAGGTGTCCGTCGCCAACTCGCGCGGCCCGGATTCGCTTGCCGAGCTTGCCGCCGAAACCGGCGCCACGGCGGTCACCGTCTCCGAGGCAGCCCGTAACGGCGAGATCGTTTTCGTCGCCATACCGTGTGGAAGATCGCCGAACTGCCTAAGGATCTCTTCGACGGGATCGGCCCCGACACCGTCGTCGTCGATGCCGTCAACTACTATCCCCGGGAACGTGATGGCCGGATCGATGACATCGAAACGGGTATGGCTGAAAGTCGCTGGGTGGCAAATCAATTGGGACGGCCAGGCGCCAGCAGGTAGCCGACACCACTTCGCTATGCGGGTCAGAGCCCTGCGCGCGTCCCTTTGCGCGATACAACATGCGCAGACCGATACCCAGCGCATCGGCCAGCACCTGCCCGGCCACCGGCCGTCGATGGCGGCGCAGCAGCTGCAGCAGCTGGGTCAGGCGCAGCGCACGCGACATCAGCCGACCAGTGCGCTTGATGTCACCACGTGCTCACCCGGTTGCGGGGCCAGCGCGGCTCCGGTCAGTGCCTTGGCGATCTCGGCGGCTGGATTGATCCGCCATGCCCGCGGCAGTGCCGGCCCCAGGGCACCGAGCACCGCCAGTGCGAAACGCTCGCCACGACGGACCTCGGTGCGCTCGCCGCCGATCAGTCCAGGCCGCACCAGGGTCAGCGAGGCGAAGCCCAGCGCGCGCAGGTCACGCTCCAGCTCGCCCTTCACCCGGCTGTAGAAGATCGACGACTGCGGGTTGGCACCGGCGGCGGAATTCAATACATAGGTCTTCGCGCCCTGTGCCTGTGCGAGGCGGGCGAACGCCAGCGGATAGTCATGGTCGATGCGGTGGAAGGCCGCGCGGCTGCCGGCCTGGGCGATGGTGCTGCCCAGCGCGCAGATGACCGCGTCCACGCGCGCCCACTCAGGCGAGGCCGGCAGCGCGTCAAAGGCCAGCACCGGGTTCTCCAGCTTCCCATGGGTCAACGCCAGCGGACGCCGGGTGGGCGCGATCACGGCGCTGCAGCGCGGGTCGTCCAGCAACCCGGGCAGGGTCAGCCCGCCGACCAGGCCGGTCGCCCCCAGCAACATCACGCGCATCACCACCTCCCGTGCGGCATCCTGTCGCCCATCCTAGCCGTTCAAGCCATCGGCAGCCGCGCCGATATGCTGGAACCAGACCCTGCCAGCCCCAGGATTCGCTCCATGACGGACCACCCCGACCCGCGCCCCGCCCCCGGCACCGCCCTCGGTCCGCCGGCACGCGTGCGCGCGGGTGAGGGCGAGCGCGTGGTCCTGCAGGGCGGCAGCAGCGCAAGCCTGCAACGGCTCTTTGCCGGTGCCGATGCGCCGGAGCCGCTGCTGGCCGCGTTCGCCAATGGCATGGCGACGCTGCCGGGCGAACTGGGCGACATGGGTGATCGCCTGCAGTCCGCGCAGGCCAGCGCCGACTGGCCACGCTACGGGCGGGCGATGCGGCAACTGATCGACAAGTACATCCGCACCATCGATCAGCATTCGCCGGATGGGCAGCCCGACAGCCTGCGCCTGTCCGAACAGCTGCGCATGCTGCTGGGCGGCGCGGTAGTGGCGCTGCTGCAGCACGACCCGGACCTGCGCGAGCAGGCGCAGGCGCTGTCCCTTCGCCTGCGCCACTGGCAGCCGGGCAGCGCCCTGGAGCCGATCGAGCAGGGTGTGCGCGAGCTCGGCCATCAGATCGGCGTGCGTGCTGGCAGCTGGCAGGAACAGCAGGCGCTGCTGCTGGAGCTGTTCGCACTGCTGCTGGAGAATGTGAGCGAACTGCTGGACGATCGCAGCTGGCTGCAGGGCCAGATCGCGGCGGTGCGGCAACTGCTGTCCGGCCCGCTGCAGGCCGAGGCCGTTGAACGAACGCGTGCCGAGCTGCGCGAGGTGATCTACCGGCAGGGCCTGCTGCGCCAGGGCATCGACGACTCCAAGGCGGCGATGCGCGGACTGATGGGGGATTTCATCGAACGCATGGATGGCATGGCCACCAGCACCGGTGAATACCATGACCGTATCGGTAGCTACGCACTGCAGCTTCGCGAGGCGCGCAGCATCGCCGATCTGAACCAGCTGCTGCAGGAGGTGATGCGCGATACCGGCAAAGTGCAGCAGCAGGCCGCGCAGGCACGCGACCACCTGGCCGCCGCACGGCTGGATGTGGAGCGCGCTGAACAACGCATCGCCGAGCTGGAACAGGAACTGCGCATGGCCGGCGACCTCGCGCGCATCGATCCGCTGACCCAGGCACTGAACCGCCGGGGCCTGGACGAACTGCTGCAGCGCGAGCTGGCGCGCGCCGAACGCAACAACACGCCGCTGGGCGTGGCGGTGATCGATCTGGATGACTTCCACCAGACCAACAACGCGCATGGTCACGCCGGCGGTGACGCGCTGCTGCAGCACATGGTGGCGGTGTGCAGGCTGCTGCTGCGCGCCACCGATGGCATCGCGCGGCTGGGCGGCGACGAGTTCGTGCTGGTGCTGCCGGAGACCCCCGGTGCGGACAGCATGGCCACCGTGCAGCGCCTGCAGCGCTCACTGGCGCATCGGGTACTGACCGTGCAGGACCGGCGCGTGCCGGTGCATTTCAGTGCCGGACTGGCGCAATGGCAGCCCGGCGATGACAGCGAGGCGCTGCTGCGACGGGCCGACGAGGCGCTGTACGCGGCCAAGCGGCAGGGCAAGAACCGCGTGCAGGCGGGCTGAAGCGCTCCGCCGGGCATGGCCCGGCGCTACCGCCGCCCGTCCGGCGACGCGGCTACTTCCCGCGCAGCTTCTGGATGCCGGTCACCGCCGCCAGCACGATGGCGCCAGCGACGATACCCACCACCATGTTGGCAACCGCGCCGATCAGCCAGCCCCACTGGCCCTGGCCACCGAGCGCCTGCACCGCGTGGTGCAGCGCCGGCACGTTGTGCACCAGAATGCCGCCGCCGACCAGAAACATGGCCACGGTGCCGGCGATCGACAGGAACTTCATCAACCACGGCGCCGATGCGACCAGGCCGCGTCCGAACGCTGCGACCGCTCCGCCCTTGCCCGAGAGGTACAGGCCCGCGTCGTCCAGCTTGACGATGCCGGCAACCAGTCCGTAGACGAACACCGTCATCGCCAATGCGACCACCACCAGGGTGAGCACCTGCTGGGAGAACGAGGCGGCGGCAACCACGCCCAGTGTCAGGACGATGATCTCGGCAGAGAGGATGAAGTCGGTACGGATCGCACCTTTCACCTTGTCCTTCTCCCACGCCACCATGTCCACCTGCGCATCGGCCAGTGCCTTGCGCCGCTCGGCCTGGTGCTCGGCGTCCTCGTCCGCCGAATGCAGGAAACGGTGCGCCAGCTTTTCCACGCCCTCGAAGCAAAGGAATGCGCCACCGATCATCATCAGGGGCACGATCAGCGGCACGTTCCAGCCACGACCATGCAGCCAGGCTTCCAGGGCGCTGATCGCCAGCGCGGCCGGAACCAGGATCACCTTGTTGAGCAGCGAGCCTTTGGCCACCGCCCAGACCACAGGCAGTTCACGGTTGGCAGAAACACCGGTTACCTGCTGCGCGTTCAGCGCCAGGTCGTCGCCAAGCACACCGGCCGTCTTCTTCGCGGCCACCTTGGTCAGGATCGAGACGTCATCGAGCAGCGTCGCGATATCGTCGAGCAGGGCAAACAGGCTGGCACCGGCCATGGGGGTTCCAGGAGGGAGGATGGACGGATTCTGACCGATCCAACGGCCCGGGAGGAAGTGGATTCACCGCTTGCCTACCCTGCCCCGGCCAGACTGGCGAGGTGATCCCGTTCCGCCGGGCATGGCCCGGCACTACCGGTCGTTGTCCACAAGGAGTGCCGTTTGAACAATCCGCCCACCGCCACTGGCAATCCACCGCTGGTAAAAGGCATGAGCCGACGCAGCCAGATCCTGCGCCTGCTGATGCGCTACCGTCATTCGGGGGTGTTCTCCGGCATGAACCTGGACGCAGCCGGCAGCCAGGCCGAGGTGCCGGCCGACGGCAATCCCGAGCAGTTCGTCAGTGACCTGGAAGCGCTGGGGCCGACGTTCGTCAAGCTGGGCCAGATGCTGTCCACACGTCCAGACATGGTGCCGGTGGAGTTCGCCACGGCACTGGAGCGCATGCAGGAGAAGGTGGCCGAGATTCCGGTCGAACGCATCCATGCCATCGTCGAGCAGGAGCTGGGGGCACCGGTGAGCAAGCTGTTCGCGGCCTTCGACCCCGAGCCGCTGGGCTGCGCCTCGATCGCCCAGGTCCATCGTGCGGTGATGCATGACGGCCGGCAGGTCGCGGTGAAGGTGCAGAAGCCGGAGGTCGCCGCGCAGCTGCGTTCGGACCTGGAAGCGTTGCGCAGCTTCGCTCTGGCCGCCGATCACCTGACCCAGGTCGGCCGCCGGGTCCGCCTGCGCGACTGGCTCAACGAGTTCGCCAAGACCCTGATGCAGGAGCTGGATTACCACGCCGAGGCCGAGAACCTGGCCCGCTTCGGCCGCCATCTGCGGCCCTTCCGGCGCCTGTGGGTCCCGCAGCCGATCTGGGATTACAGCAGCCAGCGCGTGCTGACCATGGAGCTGGCCACCGGCGTTCGCGTGGACGCGATACCCGGCGTACGCCGTACCGAGCAGTCGATGGACCCGTTGGCAGCCGCGCTGATCCGGGGCTACCTGGACCAGATCTTCGTGCATGGCGAGATCCACGCCGATCCCCATCCGGGCAACCTGCGGGTGATGCCCGATGGTCGCCTCGCCATCTTCGATCTGGGCATGGTCGCGCACATGCCACCGCGGCTGCGCGAGCGCCTGCTGAAGATCCTGTTCGCCGCCGTCGATGGCCGCGGCGAAGAAGTGGCGGACGATCTGATCAGCATCAGCACCCGGCTGGAAGCCTTCGACGAGGAGCGTTACCTGCGCGAGACCGGCCAGTTGATCGCGCGCTATGCCGCCAGCGGCAATTTCTCCGAGGGACGCGTGGTGCTGGACATGGTGCGCATCGCCACGGCCTGTGGATTGCGTACGCCGCCGGAACTGAGCCTGCTGGGCAAGGCGCTGCTGAACCTGGAGACGGTCTGCCGCCTGCTCGCGCCCGAACTGGACACGCGCCGCATCGTCGAACGCCAGCTGCAGCATGTGATGCGCGCGCGCCTGAAGAAGTCGCTGTCGGCCGCCAACCTCGCCAGCGAGGCGATGGAGCTGCAGCAGCTGCTGCGCGATGGGCCGCGCAAGCTGTCGGACATCATGGCCCTGCTGGCCGAGAACCGCCTGCAGATGAAGGTGACCGGGCTGGAGGAATCACGGCTGATGGAGAACCTGCAGAAGATCGCCAACCGCGTGGCGGCGGGCATCATCAGCGCAGCGCTGATTCTCGCCGCATCGCTGATGATGAAGCTCGATACCGGCTGGCATGTGTTCGGTTACCCGGCGATCGCGCTGGTGCTGATGCTGATCGGCGTGGCGTTGGGGCTGGGCATCGTCACCAGCGCGCTGTTGTTCGATCGGCGCGCGCGGGCACGCGAGGAACGCGGCCATCGATGAGCGGAGTGCGTGGTGCGCGACATGTGCACCTGCGCCATACGTCCATCTCCGAAGTGCCGCATTCATGCGGTTCTTAATGCAATCCAACGCGCGTTTTCACGCTCGTTTTACTTGATCGCGCTGTTACCGCACGCGGTCGATCAACAAACATTTCAGTCAGGTTCGTGCATGCACTATCGGGTCATCGGCCTGTCATGCACACATGCTAGCGGCAGCGCCGGTCGGATGGACACGCGTCGGTACGACGTCCATCGCACCACCCCGTTCACTGCCGAAGCCGCCTATGCTCTGGATCCTTCTGCTGTCGTTGTTGCTGCTGGCCTGGCTGTTCCTCGCTTCCGACAAATGGATGTGGTGGAAGGCCGGTTCGTTCTCACTGCTGTTGCTGGCGCTCAGCACGTGGTGGCTGATCGACAAGCTCTCCGGTGACGGACTCAACGCCGCCACGCTGTACCACCTGGGTGCGGACATGGAGGGTGCCGGCGTCGCCGACTTCAAGGGCTACATCGCCGGCTTCATCGTGCTGGCCCTGGTTTCGCTGCTGCCGCTGTTCGCCACGCGGGTCCGCCGCTGGCATCGGCCCGGACGGGGTGCGGCCTGGTTCGCCGGCTTCGCCGTCGCATGGGTGGTCACGCTCATGGTCAGTCCGCTGGCGCGCGACGGCCAGCGTCTTTACCAGCAGCTGCGACCGGTGGATTTCGCGCGCATCGCGCCGGAATACCAGGTGCCTACCCAGCCGTTGCAGCGGCCGCGCAACATCGTCTGGATCTACGGCGAAAGTCTTGAACGCACTTATCTGGACGAGAACGTGTTCCCCGGGTTGATGCCCAATCTCAATCGTCTGGCCGCCAGGTCGTTGGATGTGCGCGGCCTGGCATCGACCGAAGGCAGTGGCTGGACCATCGCCGGGCTGGTGGCATCGATGTGCGGCGTGCCGCTGACCACCTCGCAGGGCGATGAGAACAGCATGGACCGGATGGGCAGCTTCCTGCCCAAGGCCGTGTGCCTGGGCGATTACCTGAAGCAGCAGGGCTACACCAACCATTATCTGGGCGGCGCCAACGGCCAGTTCGCCGGCAAGGGCCAGTTCCTGGCCAGCCACGGCTTCGACGAAGTACATGATCTGGCGTGGTTCAAGCAGCAGAAGAAGATCGGGCGCATTCACTACTCTGCTTGGGGCGTACACGACGACGTGCTGCTGGACACCGCCTACCAGCGCTTCGAGCAGCTCTCGCGCGCCGGCGCACCGTTCATGCTGACCACGCTGACCATGGATACGCACCATCCCGCAGGCCACCTGCCGGTGTCGTGCAAGGGCGAACGCTACCAGAGCCAGTACGGCAACATCGGCCTGCTCAACGCGCTCAAATGCACCGACCGCCTGATCTCGCAGCTGGTCCAGCGCATCCAGGCCAGTCCGTACGGCAAGGACACGCTGATCGTGATCGCCTCGGACCATCTGGCGATGCCCAACGATCTCAGTCACGTGCTGGCCAGGCAGAAGCGCGAGAACCTGCTGCTGTTCCTCGGTGATGGCGTGGCGCCGCGCCAGCTGGCGGCGGAGAACGGCTCGACGCTGGACTCCGGCGCCACCCTGCTGGGCCTGCTCGATCCGGGCCTGCGCACGATGGGCTTCGGCCGCTCGCTGCTGGACGAAACACGTGCCCCCAGTGCCAGCGTCGCGGCGCGTCGCGATGGCGGCCGCGATTACCCGCAGTACCTGGCATTCGCCCGGTCGCTGTGGCTGGGCGAGCCGACGCGCGAACTGAGGATCGACAACGACGACCAGGTGGTGGTGGGCATGCAGCACGTGCAGCCGCCGGTCCTGCTGGAGTACGACAAGGACTGGGGCCTGAAGTCGGTGTATCTGGAGAACACGTCCCGCCAGTTCGACGATGCCGATCCGGACAACACCCTGGCCTATGTGGATCGCTGCACCGCATTCGAGGATGGGTCGGCCGACGGCGACTGGTGCGCCTTGCTGGTGAACCGCGACAACGGCATCAAGCTGTACCGCGACGACGACCTGCGTGGTGGCATCGCGGTGGACGCGCCGCTGGATGCGTTCCAGGGACCGCGCCCGAGCGTGCGCCAGGCCCACATGATCACCCAGAAGGGCCGCCGCACCCGCGCCGGCCAGTACATGCTGCAGCTGGTGGCAAGCACGCGCCCGGATCGCGGTTTCTGGATCGAGGCCGTGTCATCGCAGCGCAAGGTGGTGCTGGCCCAGCAGTGGGTCCAGCCTGATGCCGACGGCAAGATCAATGTGTCCTTCGGACTGGATCATGAAGTGGACGATCTGGAGATCCGCGCCTGGTTGAATCACGCCGAGAAGCTGGCCGTGGATACCTTCGCGCTGGTGCCTTCGCGCAGCCGACCGCGGGGATAGGGTTTTCCGCAGGGCTGCGCCCTGCACCCGCTACGAGCTGGAGCAAAGGCAACAGCAACAGCAAGAGCGCGCATTCCGTGGGATGGAGGGGCGGTGTAGGTTGTCAGGACACGCCGTAAACCCATCCATGGGGGCTCGATGGCGCCATCCATGGCGCCAACGGTCCTGCCAACCCACACCGCCCCACCTCTGACGGTTTCCGGCAGCCGTAGGTAGGTGCCGACCCCAAAAGCAGTTCCAGCAGATCGCGGAAATCTGTCGAAGGCGGGGTGGGTCCGGTTGCGGGGGCGTGAGCCGCATGGATGCGGCGACCGAGCTTACATGGACGTACTTGCAGCGGCCCCCGCAACCGGACCCACCCCGCCATCCCATGGAATGCTTGGTGTTGCTGTTGCTGTTGCTCCGGCCTCGGCAGGTGCAGGGCGCAGCCCTGCCGGGAATCCCCTACTGCTGGGGGTCGCGGGTGATGTGGATGTCCGTTGGCGTGGACAGCGGAATGTCCCGCTCCGCCAGGATCTGCAACAGACTGAAATACAGATCGCTGCGGGTGCCGTACACCTGCCGCGGGCTGGCCACGTAGGCGAAGCTGTTGATGGTGATCTGGCCGCCGGCAATGCCGTCGATGTATACCGTCGGCGCGGGCGTCTGCAGCACGCTGGTGTGCGCGCCATAGGCATCCAGCATGGCCTGCCGCAGGCCGGCGACGTCGGTGCTGGTCGGTACCGCGAACTGGATCTGGATGCGGCCCTGGTTGTTGCCCATCGTCATGTTGCGGATGGTCTTGGTGATCAGCTCCGAGTTGGGCACGATCAACGTGGACTTGTCGCCCACCTGGATCTCGGTCGAGCGCACATTGATGCGGCGGATGTCGCCTTCCTGGTCACCCAGCTTCACCCAGTCACCGATCTTCACCGGTCGCTCGGCCAGCAGGATCAGGCCGGAAACAAAATTCTGGGTGATCGCCTGCAGGCCGAAACCAATACCCACCGACAACGCACTGACCAGCAGCGCCAGCTTCTGCAGGTTCAGTCCCATCACCGTCAGGGCCCACAGTACTGCGATGATGATGCCAAGATAGCGGGCGACGGTGCTGATTGAATTGCGCGCGCCCAGATCCAGTTCGGTCTTGGGCAGGTAGGTGTCGGCCAGCCAGCGCTGCACCACCTGCATCACCCCCAGCCCGGCCAGCAGCACACCGATGGCCAGTACGATGCGGCCCGGCTCCAGCGTCAGGTCCTTGGCGATGGGAATGCCATTGGCCAGCGACGCGAAGCGCTCCACGATCGAGCCGACATTGCCGAAGGGCGCGGCCAGTGCCAGCAGCGCGATCAGGACCACGAAGGTGCGCAGCACCGCCGACAGCAGCACGCCGGCCTGCTCCAGCCTGGAGACGCTCAGGCCGGTGCTGAGCAGGATGGTCTGGCCAACCTTGCTGTCGGCGTTCAACAGCCAGGTGCAGAAATCATCGACGAACTTGAACAGCAGTGTGGCTGCCAGCACCACGATGCTGCCGCCGATCAACTGCTGGTTCACGAACTTGGCGAAGTTCACATAGCCCAGCAGCGTGGCGATGATCGCCGCCACCACCGCGATGTTGCCAGCCACGCGCGCCAGTACCAACCAACTGCTGCGGCGCACCGGCTGCTGTGCGCCGAGACCCTCGGCCTGCGCTTCCAGCTTCGCTTCGGCTTCGGCCGTCTGCCGCCGGTGCAGGCGTGCCAGGGTCACCAGCATGGCCATGATCAGGCCGAGGTAGGTCAGCGCAATCACGCCATCCAGTGCCACCGTGGTCACGTCGCTGGTGCGGGTGGCACGGTCGATGGCCACCAGCACGTTGCTCAGCCAGGCCAGCGCAGCGGCACCCCAGGCGTACTTGCGCAGCTTCAGCGCGGCGGTGTCATCCAGGTTCAGCAGCCGCCAGGAGGGGCGCCTGGGCATCAGCAGGCACGCGCTGAGCGCGGCGATGAAGGCCGCAGCGAAGGTCGCCGCCACCAGGCCATCGGCCACGTTCTGCAGGCGCGGGGCGATGCCGCCAATGGCATTCAGCGAAGCCACCAGCACCACCACCGCATAGCCCGGCAGCAGGGTGCCCACCAGCAGCAGCCACATGGCCAGGCCGGAACGGCGCAGGCGGCCGTCCGGCGCGCGTTCCGAGGCGGCAAACCGGCGCCCCAGCGCGCGCAGCCACAGGCGCAGCGGGAACATCATCACCAGTGCTGCGGCCAGGCCGAGCAGCAGGGTGCCCGAGCCGTGCGTGTCGATGGCCTTGGCCAGGGTGTCACGCCCCTGTTGCGCCAACGGCCGCACGCGGGCGATGTCATCGGGAAGCTGATCGGCCACCTGCCGCCAGAGCGACGGCGACAGCGGTGAATCGACCTTGCGGCCCAGTTCCTCGCTGATCTGCGCGGAACGTTGCTTGTCGATGTCCGCACTCAACTGCTGGGCACGCACCGCGATGGCTTTGGCCTGGGCCACCGAGGCGGCCAGGGCATCGCTCTCGCGGCTGAGCGTACGTCGCTGCGCGGCCAGGTCGGGGGGCTCGGTGGTGCCCTGCGGCGCTTCACCCAGCTGAGCCAGCTGCTCTTTGAGCTGGTCCAGCTGTGGCTGCAGGGACTTTTCCAGCGCCTCTGCATCCCGCTTGGCCTTCGAGGCGTCCTCTGAAAGCGTGCCGAGTGTTTCGGTGGCTTCGGCGTCGTCGCGCTTGCGCGCGATCTCCTTCAGCGTGCTGTCAATCTGTGCCAGCTGCTGCTTCGGCGTAGGCGCCTCGTTCTGCGCGAGCGCGGCCGCGGACAGCAGAAGGGCAGCACCCAGCAGCAGGCCCAGCCAGGGCCCGCGCGTGCGGATCGATTGCAGGAAGGAAGACACGCCAGATGCACACCGGTTCGCGCGGACCACCGCGCCTGCGCGCGACTATACGGCACGACCGGTCAAGGTCGGATGCCCGGGGCGGCACCGCCCGCGGCACCCGCCCCCGCGGTTCAGTACTTCAACCGCAGCTCCTCCACCGTCGGCTGCTGCAGCGCATACCAGTCCTGGAACTCTTCTTCGGTGATTTCGTCCGGGGCGTACACCGCCACCGGAGGCCAGTCGTGGTCGGTCGGCAGCGGCTGGCGCGGACCGGCGCGCAGGCTGTAGCTGACGCCCTCATAGTCCACCAGATCGTCAACCTGCGGCCATTGCTCGCGCGCGAACGCGGTTTCACTCTTCAACAGGATCACCTGGTACATCGGCACCTCCACTTCAGGTTGGATCGGAACACCCGGCGCTGGCGGCAGGATACCGCCGCGCCGATGACAGCGGGAATGACGCCGCGGCGACGCAATGTTCTGGACACCGCCATCGCTCCGGCTTCACCCGCTCGTGGCGAGGCCGTCGGCATCGTGGAGGCCCGTTCCCGCTGCGCCTGCCGATGACCGAACAGCTGCCACTGAAGACCGTCGCCGACCTCAAGCTGCCCCGCTACCTGGGCACCTGGTATGAGATCGCGCGCCTGCCCATGCGCCACGAGCCGGAAGGCTGCACCGATGTCTCGGCGCACTACAGCCTGCTCGACAACGGCAACGTCAGCGTCCACAACCGCTGCCGCATGGACGGCCAGGTCGAGGAGGCCAGCGGCGAAGCCTGCCCCGTCGACAACGACAGCGCGCGCCTGGAAGTGAGCTTCCTGCCCAAGGGCCTGCGCTGGCTGCCCTTCGCCAAGGGCGACTACTGGGTCATCCAGATCGCTCCGGACTACAGCGTGTCGCTGGTTGGCAGCCCCGATCGCCGCTACCTGTGGCTGCTGGCACGCGAGCCGAAGCTGGACGCCACCGTGCGGGACCATTATCTGGCCACGGCGCGGCTGCAGGGCTTCGATCTGTCCGAACTGATCCACACGCCGCACACCGGCCATCCCACCGCCTGACCCATCACCATGGACCTGAAAAGTGGCTATCCCTGGTGGGCCGTACGCAATGGCCTGATCCAGGCATTTCCCCCGCTGGAGGGCGACCTGCGCTGCGATGTGCTGGTGGTCGGCGGCGGCATCACCGGCGCACTGATCGCCGATGAGCTGTCAGGTCACGGTCACGAGGTCGCCCTGATCGAGCAGCGCGACATCGGTTGGGGCAGCACCGCCGCCAGCACCGCGCTGTTGCAGTACGAGATCGACACCCATCTGCTGGAACTGGCCCAGCGCTATGGCCACGACGCGGCCACGCTGGCCTACCGGGCCTGTGCCGAGGCGATCCCGGCACTGGGCGAAGTGGCGCGTGGCCTGAAGGACGTGGACTTCCGGCGCATGGACAGCCTGTACCTGGCCAGTCGCCACCGCGACGTGCCCCGCCTCATGGCCGAGGGCCAGGCACGACGCAGCGCCGGCCTGGACGCCCGTTGGCTGGGCCCGGAGGCGCTGGCGCAGCGCTTCGATGTGGACGCCGGCGGCGCATTGCTGACCCGGCAGGCAGCGCGGGTCGATCCTTACTGCCTCACCTATGGATTGCTGAAGCGGGTGCGCCAGCGCGGCGGCCACATTCACGATCGCACCGTGCTGCACACGCTGACGCCAGGCACACGGGGCGTAACCGCCCAGACCGAATCAGGCGCGACGATCCGCGCAGGCCACGTGGTGCTGGCGATGGGATACGCCAACCAGCGCTGGCTCTCGCAGCGCGTCGCACGCAACCGCAGCAGCTATGCCTTCATCACCGACCCTGTCGATGCCGCGGTGCTGGGCCCCCTGCAGCGCACGATGGTGTGGGAAAGCGCGCGCCCCTATCTGTACCTGCGGGCCACCGGCGACCGTCGCCTGCTGGTGGGCGGGCTGGACGATGCCATCGATATTCCGGCACGGCGCGACCGGCGGGTGGAAGGCAAGGCAGACAAGCTCATGAAGCAGCTGCTGCACTGGTTTCCCAAGCTCGACCCGGTACCGGCATTCTCATGGGCCGGTACCTTCGCCGAGACCGCCGACGGATTGCCGTTCTTCGGCCCGCATGAACAGTGGGGGCCGCGCGTGCACCTGGCAATGGCCTACGGCGGCAATGGCATCACCTATTCCATGATCGGCGCACAGCTGCTGCGGGCCCGCATCGAGCGGCGCAAGCATCCGCTGGCGGAGCTGTTCGGGTTCGGGCGGCTGTGACCTGCAGCCGGGCATGGCCCGGCTCTACCCCAATCCGGCGCCGACAGGCATCATTCAAGCACGCCCTGCTAGCGTCGGCCTGTAACGCCGCGTGTGGCGTGGTCCCTGTCCGCTGGAGCGCCAAGATGATCCGCCCCCTGACCCTGCTGTTGTGCCTGGCCCTGCCCGGGACCGTGCTCGCCCAGTCCGCTGCCGGCGCCACCGCACCGCAGGCATCCGGGTTGGACCTGACATTGCCGCAGGCGCCGATGCGTTACCTCAACGATCCGACGTTGCAGCAGGACCCGCCGGGCACCTACTACGGTGACAAGAGTGGCCCACGCGTGCACGACGATGCCCGCATCGCCGACGTGCAGGACGACAAGGTGAAGGTCTCCGGCAGTTTCACCACCGGCATCGGGTACTCCAAGCGGGGCGGCAACAGCCACTACAACGCCGCCACGCTGAATCTGAGCAAGAACTACACCACCGACGAGGGCAAGACCCGCGGGGTGAACCTCAACATCCACGTCAGCGAAGGCGAGGGCCCGGGGTTCTTCGGCCCGTATGGCGGCTACTACGGTCGCGGCCCCGGCTACTGGGACTACCCGCCGCCCTACGGCTGGTAAGCACCTGCGGGTAGCGCCGGGGCCAGCCCCGCGAGCGCCGCGCCTGCCTCAGGCCGCCGGGGAAGGCCCCGCG